>WRAZ01000027.1 GCA_009779925.1 Chitinivibrionia bacterium | reverse complement strand
TATACGATTGCCTTCGACTTTCAATTCTTTAAGCGCTGTGTTATTTGACAAGTCAAGTTCGCTTATCAAATTGCCGCTGACATCAAGATGTATCAAATTAACATTACTCGACAAATCGAGTTCGGTTAGGTCGTGTCCGCTGACGTTCAGGTATTCGAGCGAGACAAAATGTTCTATGCCGCTCAAATTTCTGATTGTCGGAATAGTCGATTCGTTTCTTGCCGCTCTTACTTCATTGATTATTTGCAAATCCAAGGTGTCGATGTCTTTAACGTCGGTGTTGAAAATCGGGGCGGGGGCGGTTTTTTCTATTAAAGAATACACTGCCGCAAGGAAATTCGTGTCGGTGAAATTGCTTGTTATATTTATCGGACAATCTTGTGTTAACTGCGCAATCGCTCTGCTTTCGATATGGGTGCTGTCTCTTTGGCAGATTCTTGTGCTGTCGCCCGCCGCAAAACAAGTTGCAGGCGTTATCTGCCACGAGCCCCAGTTATGCCCTAATGCCGCGACATCTTCATTTTGTATATCGGTGTCGCCGCATAATGAGCAGGTTCTTGTTCGGCTTCTTGTTCCCGCGGTTGTGCAGCTTACGCCTGTCGTATCCCAAGCAGGGTCGCTCCATTCGTGTGCAGTGCAATCAAAATCAAAAATATTGCAGTCCACCGAAACTCCTCTTAGAGAAAGGTGATTTATTGAGCCCGTTGTTGCTCTGCCTTCGACGACATTGTGAATAATTACACCGCTTAAAAGAGATTTGTCTATGCTCGGTCTGCGGAATGCGCCGTTGCCTACCCAAGCAGGTTGCGCAAAATCAGACAAGCTCAGCGTTCGAGTAATATTTTGTCCTGCCGCCAAATTTGCTCTGAAAAGCGCTCCGCCGTCCGATAATTGAGGGTCATCCATCGCCAAAATTAAAAGTAGCGCTTCGTTTGAAGAATATGTAATATCAATTTCGGAAAATTCCTCCCAGTCGCTGTCAAATTCTGTCCTGATTGCAGTCCAAGCCCATCTGTTCTGCCCTGCGTTTGATGTTGCCGTATTAAATGTAAATGAAACGTTTTCGGGTTCGACATTAAAACTTACTCGAGAACCTAATGTGTCAATATCAATTTCCCAACCGTGCCATTTCCCGTTTGCCAAATCGGGACCTGCAAGCATCGGCGTTGTTTCTTCAAAATCGCAACCGTTTCTTGTGCAAGTTCTTCGCCGTAATCCGTTTGTTTCGCAGGTTGCGGCGGTTATTACCGTCCAAGCGCCGAAACTATGAAGACATTCACCGATTCCGAGAATGTGTCCAAAGCGCCCCCAATGATAATCTTCACTGTATGCGTTTACCGCTTCCGGTGGGACGTATAATACCATGTTTGAGAAAGCATGAGAGTGGAACTGATTATAAAAAATTACCTGCGGGGTAGTCGCTAAATTGGTTACTGATGTTAATTGGGTTATCCAAGAAATCCAAAAAGCAAATTGTTCAATCGTTGTCACCGAAGCGGGAATAGTCAATGCTGTCAGGCGAGATTCGGCAAAAGCTCTCAATTGAATCTGTGTTACTGAATTTGGAATGGTCACTGATGTTATGGCGGCATTTTCGAATGCACCGGCTCCAATAGTTATTACTGTACTCGGTATTGTATAATGTCCCTCTCTGCCGGTTGCGTATTGTATCAAAGTAGTCGCAGCTTTATTAAACAAAATGCCATCGATAGAACGAAAATAAGTGTTGTTTTCATGCACATTAATAGCCGTTAATTTTGGATTTTTCGCAAACACTTCTCCCCCGATAGTCGCCAAAGAGTACCCAATAGTTACCGTCTCTAAATTCCCTCCCAATAAATCACTTAAATCAGCATCTGCCGTCGCACTAAAACCCCTAAAAGCGACGGATCCAACAGATGTCACGGAATTTGGAATATTTATTGATGTCAAACCGGCACCCCAAAACGCCCCCCCTCCGATTTCTGTCACGGAATTAGGAAGAGTTATTGATGTCAAAGCCGTGTTGAGATAGAAAGCATTTTGTCCAATAATTCTTACCGAATTGCCAATAGTCACATCGCTTAAACGACTGGCATTCGAAAAAGCACTATTGCCTATTACCTCTACTGAGTTAGGAATTCTTATGGATGTTAAATTGGTAGCGTACGCAAAAGCATCTCTATCGATATATGTAACTGTTTCGGAAATGCTGACAGATGTTAAATTGGTAAGGTTACTAAAAGCACGCTCCGTGATATTTGTTACACCGTTTCCTATGACAATAGTGGTAATACTATCTCTGACGGGCGCCCAGGGGGTTCCACCCGTTAGGGACATCTGTCCCGTTCCGCTCACCGTAAGCGTTCCTCCACTCAAAGTTGCGACAACATCTCCTGCATTTCCTGTGAAAGGATCGCCGATTTCCCACGTTTGTCCCCACGCCACACTTGCGGCAATCCATATCGCCGCTAAAATCTTGATAATTCTAAATTTGCCCATAAGGCAACCTCCTAAATTAAAATTGTTAAATTTTCCGACAGAAACAAAAAGAGGTCGTTCTGCCGAAAATTCATATTTTTCGCCAAAAAGACACGAATACACCTAATCGTTTTTGTAGTTTACATAAGTAAAAAACATATCCTAACACAAGATGGGCAGAACAACCGGAGTTGTTCTAGTGTTAAGATTTATATTGCTTTTATACAAGCTACATAAACTACAATTTAACGAAATGCAGAGATAGTATCTCCGCTATATCGTATCTTTTTGGCAAGGGGAAAATACGTTATTTTTACTGAGGATTACGGTTTTTTGTGAAAATGTTTTGTTTTTTATTGCGCATAACGTATTTTAAGGTCAAAAAGCTCTTCAAGAAAGGGATTTAATATGACTAAAACAATATCTGTCCGTATTGACGACGGCATAAAGAGACAAGCCGATGAATTTTTTGCCGGCATAGGAATAAACACAGCAACTGCGCTGAGAATGTTTATCTATTCTTCTGTCTGCGGCAAAAAAATTTCCTTTCCTGCTATAAAAAAGCCAAACGCGAGATTGCTCAGAGCCATAAACGATGCAAACAGCGGACATAATTTGTCGCCGAAATTCAAAACGGCAAAAGACGCTGTTGCTTCTATGTTAGAGGACTGAGTTATGCTTGAAATACGCTACACCAAAGATATGAAACAAGACGTTAAAAGAATGGTAAAACGAGGCAAAAATATATCAAAACTGGAAAGAGTTTTGTATTTATTGGCAAACGGAAACGAACTTCCGCCAAAATATCGAAATCACAAATTAACGGGGAATTATTCCGGACACTTTGAATGCCATATTGAACCTGATTGGTTGTTAATATATAAAATATTGAATGACGAGCTGATTTTAATCGCAACTGCGACAGGAACACACTCCGACCTATTCTAAAAGTCTAGCGCCATTAGCATATATTACCTGAAACCACAAAAGTTCCAACGACTTTGTGTAAAATAGTGTTTTGTAACAAATACGCATCATTGTTGAATATTTTATGCAAAAAATAATATGTATTTGCCTTTTGCTTGATAAAAATAGTATTTTCCCCCTAACAAAAGACAAAAATTTTACAAGAAAGGGAAAAAAATGTCTGAAACACTTGAATTTCAAACAGAGGCGAAGCAGCTGCTTAACCTTATGATCCACTCGCTTTATAGCCAAAAAGAGATATTTTTGCGCGAAATTATCTCTAACGCAAGCGACGCGCTCGACAAACTTCGCTTTGAGGCGCTTACAAATTCGGCGATAAATGCGGACGCCGATACTCTTAAAATCACCATTTCCGCAAACAAAGAAAACCGCGTTTTGACGGTTTCCGACAACGGCGTGGGAATGAACCGCGAAGAACTTATCAGCAATTTGGGGACTATCGCCCGCAGTGGAAGCAAGGCGTTTCTCGAAAAACTTTCGGGCGACCAAAAACTTGATTCCAATCTTATCGGACAGTTCGGCGTGGGCTTTTATTCGGTGTTTATGGTTGCTTCCAAGGTGGAGGTTCTGACCAAAAGAGCGGGCGGCGACGTTGCATATCGCTGGACAAGCAGCGGCGCGGGCGAAACGACTTATCAAATTGAAGAGGCGGCGCGTTTGGAAACAGGAACGGACGTCATCATTTATTTGAACGAGGGCGAAGACGAATATTTGGAGGACTACAAACTCAAAGGGCTTGTGAAAAAATACTCGTCGTTTATCGCGTTTCCCGTGCAGATGATGAGCACAGTTTCGGAAGCGGACGAAAAAGACGGCAAAAAAAGCGAACCGGAAACAATAAATTCGCTTAAACCGATTTGGGAAAGAAGCGCGAGCGAGGTTAAAGAAGAAGAATACGAAGAATTTTATTCGCAGGCGTGCGGGGGCTTCGGGAAAATCCTGAAAACCATTCACACAAAGGCGGAAGGCGCAATGGAATACTCGGCAATCGCGTTTATTCCCGAAAAACTTTCGCCCTTTGAAATGTATAACCAAGAGCGCAAACACGGCGTAAAACTTTACGTGAAAAAAGTGTTTATTTCGGACGATGTTAAGGAACTTTTGCCCGAATATTTGCGTTTTGTGCGCGGAATTGTGGACAGCGCGGACTTGCCGCTCAACGTTTCCCGCGAAATTTTGCAGGAAAATCCGATTATCAAGAAAATTCGCAAGGCGCTTACGGGCAAGATTTTCTCGGAATTGCAGAAACTCGCCGAAAAAGACAAGGAAAAATACGAGGCGTTTTGGAGAGAATTGGGAACAATTCTAAAAGAGGGCTTGTATAACGACTACGATAACCGCGAGACCTTGACCGAATTGGTGCGTTTTAATTCGAGCCACGGCGAAACCAAAGAATTTTTGACTTCCTTTGACGAATACATTTCGCGAATGAACGAAAAGCAGAAAGACATTTACTATATTATGGGCGAGACCTACGAAGGCGTTCGCAAAAGCCCGAATATGGAACTTTTCCGCGACAAAAACATCGAAGTAATTTACTTTACCGACCCGATAGACGAGTTTATTATTCCTGCGCTTTTTACAGTAAAGGGTAAGGAACTCAAAAACATCGCCGACAGCAAACTTGATTTGGGCGAACTCGAAGGCGACGAGAAAAAAGCGCTCGAAGAAAGCGAGGCGAAATACAAAAAATTCGTCGGTCGCGTAAAAAACATTCTTGACGCGGACGTAGAAGAGGTGAAAATAACCAACCGTCTCAAAGAAAGCGCGGCAAGAGTAGTTGACGGCGGCGGCGCAATGGGCGCTCAAATGGAAAGAATGATGAAAGCAATGGGACAAGCAATTCCCGAAAGCAAGAAAATTCTGGAAATAAACGGCAATCACGGCGTTATCGAAAAATTAAACGCGCTCTACGAAAAGGATTCCAAAAGCGAAGAATTGCAAGAGTGGGTAAAATTGCTTTACGAACAAGCGCTGATAGCCAGCGGACAACCCGTAAAGGACTTGTCGGGGTATATGCAAAGAGTAAACAAGATGTTTGAGAAAGCGGCGAGTTAAGTCGGCGGATTTCTTTGGTAGTTTAGATAGGTGAGTGCATAAAAATGCACTCACTTTTTTTGTTTATGCTGTTTGTTTGTGGCAAATATTATTTTACCACCGCAACAACTTGTGAATAGTGGAATTTTTGTTTCTGCTATTTACTACTATCTATTGATAAAACAAGCGGAGAATTGCCTCCGTGGGCTGTTCTGCTTGCCGTTTGTTTTTTTCATACAGGTAGTTTTTCACAAGTTGTTGCAAATTTATGAATTTGCAGGACAGCCCTTGCTGTTTCTGTTTTAACTATTTAATTTGCCGAGAGCGGCTAAGGAGGATTGAATGTTTAAGTGGGTATTAAAGAGTATTGACAGGCTGGTTTGGCAACAGGTTGTGCCGATTGGAGTGGCTTCTGCCGTAGGAATTGGCGGCACAGTGGCTGTGGTAAATATGAATAACGAGGTTAGGCATTTGCAAGCCACACAAAAAATTGAGTTAGAAGCAATAAGAATTGAAACAGACTCGACTGTTTTGAGGTTGCAAGCGGAAATTACCGCAATGAAATTACAAGCCGAATTGGACGCACTGCAAAGACAATTAGCAGAACAACAAGCCGCCGAAGAGAGAAGACAGGCAGAGGACGAGAGAAAGCGGCAGGCACCAGCGCAACCTGCCAGAAATTCCTCAATTGTCGGAAGATGGAGAAACGATCAGTGGGGTGTATTTACATTTAATTCAAACAATAGGGGAGATCTTACTGGTCGTGGTGGTCGTTGTAATTTCGACTGGACTCATAGAAATGGAATGGTAGATGTTTATTATAGTTGTGGTGGTTGGCAATCAGATGTTTTTACTTTCAGGGGTGGTAATACATTTACATTAAACGATATTGTCTATACAAGAGATTAGGTTTAGCCAACTGTTTGTTGTCTGTTAGCGTGTAAAAACTGCAATCACTTTTTGTTTGCACTGTTTATTTGCGCACTTTCTTTATGCCAAATATTATTTTCTCTTAATTCAGAGGGGAGAAAAAAAGTGAAATTTATATTAAAGCACAAAGACATTTCCGTAATTGAGCTGGAACTTGACGACGGCGGGACTATTTCTGCGTTCGGAGAACTGCTGAACGAGGCGCGTCTGCCTGTCGGGGCGCTTGGCAAAAACGCTTGAATGGTTATCTGTTGCACCTATTTACGACAGCGGAACATCAATGTGGTGCAAGGAGTTGGCGTTAACGGCTCCGAGCGCGCAGCTTGAAAGCAAACCTTTCAGAAGTAAGCACGAAAATCAAATAAAATTAGTAAAGGATTTTTCGTGGTTAAATCTTGATACGCTTGACGGCATAGAAGACGAATTCGCAGAAATTCTTTCAAAAGCAGTCAGCGACCCGTCGCTCCTTGCCGAACGGAACAAAAAACTTTGCTCTGCGCTAAGAAAACGAATAGAGTTGCTTAAAAGTATAGTTTCGTAAAAAAATAAGCTGACTGCAATTTGCAGTCAGCCTAAAGTCTTCTATTTCAGAATTGTGATAAATTAAATAACATCATCCTCATCGTTGAGCATACTTTCGTCGAACTCTTCTAATGGTACAAAATCTTCAGGGATAATGGCGATTTCCTCTTCTTCGATAAACTCTTCTTGGATTTCATCGTTTGTTCCGACTGCATCGTCGTTTTCGTCAATGATTTTTTCTTCTTCTGTCGGAAGTATTGAAAACATTCCGCTATCCGCTTTCATTGCTTCGATTAAATCTTCGCGTCCGATTTGTCTCAAATGCCTCTCTCTTTTGTATTCGTTTCTGTGCTCGGGGCAGAATTTGGGATAAATATATTGACGCGGAAAAATCTTTGTTGTAAACTGATTGGTACACTGAATTAAAGCGCAGTTCATAGTTTGTTCCACTACCGTTGTATATTTGTGCTGAATTGTCTGGTTTTTCAAATTCACATCTTCGGGTTTCGTCCTTTTGCGAATTCTATACCTGTCTTTTCTGTGTTCAACACAATATTTGGAAATATGGATACCGTAAAAAACCTTGCCACAACCGGGGTACATACATATTTTTTCTTTGAATTTTTGACCTCGCGGGGTCTTTGGTAATTGCATAACCTCTCCTCAAAATTAAATGTAGTGTAAATATACTGCAAAATTATTGATTTTGCTTGCTTTCGCCCCGATTTCGTGCAACATTTCTGTTAATTCTGCTTTTTCTGTGCTCTATAAAGCGTTGAAATTGCTCTTCGGTCAAAATTTCTTTCACTTTTCGGATATTTTGGTACATATTTACCGAAAGGGCTAAATGCAGATTGCCGATTTCAGAAACAATTCTGCTTATTTGGGCGGAATCGACCACATTTTTTGCGGCTTCGTCAATTAATTCGTTTCTCAGTTTGTCTAAATTCGCGAAGTTGTCAGAGTCCTTTGCACGAAATTCTCTGCGCAGTTCAACGAACGCCTCTCTTTGGGCAGGTGTTAAATCTAACGTTTCTATGAAACGAACTCTGTTTTGACCACCCTCGTTTTCGCCGCCGCCTCTTCTTTGTTGCTGTTGTTGTGCAAAACACGTAAATGTCAGCGCCAAAATTAAAATAAAACTTAAAATCTTCTTCATAAAAATCCTCCTTTTATTGTTGTTCAATCAAGCAATGAATAAAAACTATCGTCTATAAAAAGCACGTCTTCGCTTTGTGTGAAAAAATCATCAAGCGGCTCTTGCGGTTTTGGCGCAAGCAACAAAACGCCAGCAAGAATGAACGCAGGAACTGTGAAAAGTGCAGGCAAAACATACTTTTCGCCTACTATGCGAAATCTCACTTTTCCGTAAACATCGTCGGGAAGGGGCGGTAAATTATTACCGATTTGAGCAATAAAATCATCAAAATTTTTCATCGAAATCCTCCCTTATCTTTTGTTTTAACCGCATAATTTCTACTCTAAGCGCGCCCGAAGTTTTTCCTGTAATCTGCGCCAAATCGTCAAACGAAATCCCATCGACTTCTCGGCTTATAAGCAAAAATCTTTCTTGCGCGGAAAGCGATGAGAGTATTTTTTCCGCAAGATTTTTGTCGCTTATCCTGTCTTCGCCGCTTTTAACTTCTATGTTTTCATTAAGCGGCAATTCCCGCCTGCTTTTCTTCTTGTTGATAAACTTCATTGTTTCATTAAGCGCAATTCTGTAAATCCAAGTAGAAAACGCCGCTTCAAAACGAAAGTTTTTTATGCTTTTGTGAAGAACGACAAAAACGTTTTGCAAAACAACTTTAGCGTCGCTTTCGTTTTTTAGCGTTCTCAGCACAACCCGCCAAACAAATGGAGCATAGTGGTCATAAATCTTTTTGAAACCACGCGCGCTTCCGTAGTTTTGCAAATCATCAAGCGGCAAATCGAGCAAATCTTCCTCCGTGCTTCGTTCGTATTGTTAGTTATTGCTAATCAATAGTTTTGTTACAAAGATATGAACTTTTGAGATAAATTTCTGTTTTTTAGCAGATTTTACTTCAAAAGTCCGTGTTTTTCTCTGACAGCTTTATCCAATTCTGTAAACATCGCGGGATTATCCACAAGATAAGTTCTTGCGTTTTCGCGACCTTGCCCAATTCTTTCGCCGTTGTATGAGAACCAAGAGCCGCTTTTTTCGACCAATCCGTCGGCAACTGCAACGTCAAGCAAATCGCCCGATGTAGAAATTCCCTGATTGTAGATAATGTCGAAGTCCGCTTCTCTGAAAGGAGGGGAGACCTTGTTTTTTACGACTTTAAGATGAACGCGATTACCTAAAATTTCATCGCCCTCTTTGATAGCCTCTTTTTTACGCACGTCAATTCTAACACTGGCATAATATTTCAGCGCGTTTCCGCCTGTGGTTGTTTCGGGGTTGCCGAACATTACACCGATTTTCATTCGTAATTGGTTTATAAATATGAGACAGGTGTTTGTTTTGGAAATAATCGGCGTAAGTTTTCGCATCGCCTGCGACATCATTCGCGCTTGCAATCCGACGTGGCTGTCGCCCATATCGCCCTCGATTTCGGCTTGAGGAGCGAGTGCCGCCACCGAGTCTAAGACGATAATATCCACTGCTCCGCTTTTTGCCAATGTTTCGACGATTTCCAGAGCCTGTTCGCCCGAATCGGGTTGGCTCAAAATCAAATTTTCGACGTCAACGCCGAGCGTTTTTGCCCACGACGGGTCAAACGCATATTCCACATCGACCAAAACCGCTGTTCCGCCTGTTTTTTGCGCGTTGGCGATTGCGGTAAGGGCGAGAGTTGTTTTTCCCGACGATTCGGGACCGTAAATTTCTACTATTCTGCTTTTGGGAAAGCCGCCTACGCCGAGCGCAATATCAACCGAAATCGCTCCCGATGAAATTGCTTCTATCGGTGCAACGGGACCCGAATCGCCGAGGCGCATAATCGAGCCTTTTCCGTGTTCTTTTTCTATTTGGCTGAGCGCGTTTTTAAGCAAGTCGCCTTTTGCGTTGCTTGCCGCTTCTGCTTTATCTTTTTTCTTTTCCGCCATTTTATATTCTCCTTTTTTTATTGTAGGGGCGTATTGCATACGCCCAAAATATCCAGGTCGTTTTTTTTATTGGGCGTATGCAATACGCCCCTACGTGATCGCGTTTTTATCGGGCGAAAAATATTTCGCCCCTACGTTGCCGGCGTTATTTCGCCACCTCAGTGTGTCTTGTTTCGCGGATTGTGGTTATTTTTATTGTACCGGGGTATTCCATTTCCGCTTCGATTTTCTTCACCATTGCGCGCGCCAATTCTTCGCATTGTGCGTCGTTTACTACGCCCGGCATTACCATAACGCGAACTTCGCGACCTGCTTGTATCACAAATGCTTTTTCGACTCCGTTGAAACTTGTCGCGATTGCCTCGAGGTCGGTCAGACGGTTTACGTAATTTGTGAGCGTTTCTTTGCGCACGCCCGGTCTGCTCGACGAAATTGTGTCTGCCGCCTGAACAATAACGGGATATACCGAAATCGCGGTGCAATCTTCGTGGTGAGCGGCAATAGCGTTGCAAATTATGCTGTTTTCACCTGCTTCTTCTGCAATAGTTGCACCCAAAGCGGAGTGCGTTCCCTCGTTTTCGCGGTCAATCGCCTTGCCTATATCGTGAAGCAAACCTGCTCGCACAGCTGTTTTAACATCATAGCCGAGTTGTGCCGCAATAACCCCCGACATTACGGCGACTTCGTGCGAGTGTTGCAATACGTTTTGTCCGTAAGAAGTTCTGTATTTTAAGCGTCCGAGCATATCTACAATCTTGGGCTTAAGTCCGTGAACATCCAAATCAAGCATAATTTCTTCTGCCGCTTGCTTCATCTTTACTACGATTTCTTTTTGCGCTTTATTTACTACTTCTTCAATTCTTCCCGGGTGAATTCTTCCGTCTCCGATTAACTGCTCAAGCGAAAGACGGGCAACTTCGCGGCGAACGGGGTCAAAACACGAAAGCACAACTGTGTCGGGCGTGTCGTCAACAATGACATCAACTCCCGTAAATTCTTCAAATGAGCGGATATTTCGTCCTTCACGTCCTATTATTCGCCCTTTCATATCTTCGCTCGGCAAATGAACTACGGCTACCGTTGTATCGACAGTTACATCTGCGGCAACTCTTTGAATTGTCCGCAAAACCAACTCTCTTGCCTCTTCGTCGGCTTTTTCTTTTGCTTCGTCGCTACGCTTTTTAATCATTTCTGCATTCTCATAGCGAATTTGATGTTCAAGATTTTGCAAAAGAAGTTTCTTTGCGTCATCCCTGGTCATATTCGCAACCTGCTCTAATTTGTCGTTTTGCAGATTTACCAAACGCTCAATTTCCGTTTCCTTAAAAGCAATGTTTTTTTCGCGGCTCGAAAGAAAGTTTTCGCGCGAAACAACTGTTTTCTCTTTCTCTTCCAAGTCGCGTTCTTCGTCGCGTAAGGTCTTTTGGCGGTCTTTTATGTCCGCTTCCATATCTTGCACTTTACTTCTTCGTTGCTCTAATTCCTGCTCGTTTTTTGCTCGCTCTTTTACCATTGCTTCTTTAACTTCGAGCATCGCTTCTTTTTTTGCCAACTCTGCTGCGACTTTACCGTTTTCTATTATTTCAGACCGCTCTCTTTCGGCGTTTGACCTAATAGCATCCAAATAACCCTTGTCTGTCATTGTTTTCCATTTAAGCCCGAAAATGAATGCGGCTACAAGGCCCACAAGCCCGACAAACCCAACCAAAATTATCATTGTATCCATCCCTCACCCCTTTATTTTTCACGCCATATTAGCAGGCGATTGTATATGTGTTGAAATCTTTTGCAATATTTTCTGTAGCGCTTTTTCATATTCTTCGCTTTTCGACGGATTTTCTCTCAAATTTATTGATTTGGAATTGGAAACCGAATCGTAAGCAAAAGCAAGTGCGGCAAGTACCACGGCGCTGAGCTCGTCTTTGGTTTGTTTGTAATACAAAATTCCCTGTTCGAGTTGAGCGGCGGCTTCTTTTAAGGTTTCGCTGTCCCAATCCTGAGATCGCACCGTGTATTCTTTGTTGTCAATGGTTAGTTTTTCTTCAAGCATAAGTTTGCTCCCCGCCGCCTGCCTTTTCGATGTGCGCAAGAATACTTTGTGCTAACGGTCTCAGTTCTCGGAAAAGTTCATTGTCTGAAGGTTGAGAAACGCAAGAGTTGTCAATCACCCCGTCTAACAGAGTGCGAAGACGCTCCATTTCGTTTTTATATTGGATGTTTTTATTTATCAGCAACCCCACTTTATCGTCGAGTTCTGTTATCATTTCTTCGAGCATAATAATCTAATCCTAATAATATGTAAGCCAAAACTTGACTGTATCAAATTAAAAATATGTTTTGCGCCACCCAAAGTGCAAACAATTTGCACTAAACTTTGAATTTGTTAGAAATATCCTCTTTTTTCGACTTCTTGCCAGCCCGTTAATTCCCGCAGAAAGCACAGTGATTTCATCATTGGGTTTTGTAAAAACATAAATTTCAAGTCGCCTTTTTCGTATTCAATTTGAATTATGTTTCTTTGTTGGAACACAGGCGCGAGTTTGTCGTCGATTTCTACAACAATTTCTGCGGCGTCGCCCGAAAACACAACTTTATTCTTGTGTATTTTTAGGTCGCCTATGTCAAGTGTGGTAATTCGCCCCGTGTAATCGTTTTGGATAAGATGCACTTTTTCGCTTGTACACAAAATATCGTTATCGCTTGCATTGGCTATCATATTTCTTGTGAACATTTTCTGCTTTTTAACCCAATCGTAAAGGTCTTTCACGTCATTTTCGGGGTTTTTAATATACAAATTCGCACTAAAATTATACTCTTTTTTGCATTTTTCGCATATTATCGAATTATTATCGAATTTCAAGCTTTCGATTGCCTCACAACTTGGGCAGAGCCAAATAAGATTTTGCATTCCGGCAGTCAGGTTTTGTCCCGTAAATTTGTTGTTTTTTGATTTTTCAATGTCGTTGTTTTTTATGAAACTTATAATTTCGTCGCGAAGTTCATCGCTCGTTTTCTCTTTCATTACTTCGGGATAAATAACTTTTCGATGGGTTGTTATCTGCCCAATTCTTGGAAATTTCGCCCACCACGGCTGAGCAATAAAATTGCCCTCAATTCGACACATAACGATAGGAATGTTGAATTTTTGCGCCATTTTTTCTATTCCCGAATAAATCGGCTGTGTTTCGCCGTCCCAAGAAGTCTGTCCTTCGGGGAAAATCATAAGCGGATAGCCCGCTTTTACTTCCGCAATGCTTTTTTTCATAGCGCCGACATCGGAAAGTCCTTTTTTCTTTGGAAATGCGCCTATGTTTTTAAGCACCCATCTCTGAAACCAAAACGACTTAAATCCGTCTTCGTTCATCATTATAGCAACGGGAGTGCTTGAATAATGACAGACAATCCACGGGTCAAGAAAATTTGCATGATTCGAAATCATAATAAACGGTGCCTTGGGAAGTTTATCGCCCTCGACTTTCAATGATTTTCTGTGTTTTTTCCAAACAACTATCGGAACAATACCTCTGTTTATTGTCCAAAATAAATAACGCCAAAGTTTTTGTAAAATCTTTTTCATATTCTCTACACTCTACACTTTTTTACACATTAAATTTAAAAAACATAATATCACCGTCTTTTACGATGTATTCTTTGCCTTCTAAACGCATTTTTCCTTGATTTTTAATCTCCGTTTCGCTCTTGTAAGTCAGTAAGTCGTTAAGCGTGTAAACTTCTGCCTTAATAAATCCGCGCTCAAAATCCGTGTGAATTACTCCTGCCGCCTGAGGTGCGGTAAAACCCTTTTTTATAGTCCATGCTCGGTTTTCACTTTCGCCCGCCGTGAAAAACGTCTGCAAGCCCAAAAGGTCGTAAGCCGCCCGCGCCAAAGCGTTAAGCCCCGGTTCGGTAAGTCCCAAATCCGCCAAAAATTCTTTTTTATCTTCTTCTTCCAAATCGGCGAGTTCTTCTTCGATTTTTCCGCAGATTTTTATGCAAAGCGCGTTGTCTTTTTCGGCTATTTCGCGCAATTTCTTCACGTATTCGTTGTCTGCTTTAAGGGTAGCTTCATCGACGTTTGCAACATACAAAACGGGCTTTAAGGTAATTAAATGAAGTTCCGAAAGAAGCAATTGTTCGTGTTCCGTAAGCGCTCTGCGGGCGGGGATACCTGCGTTTATTTGGTCTATCGCCTTTTGCACAATATCCATTTTTGCCGCGGCTTCTTTGTCGCCCGATTTTTTCATTTTTTCAAAGCGCGATTTGCTTTTTTCGAGCGTGTCCAAATCTTTGAGCATAAGTTCTGTGTCGATAACTTCAACGTCGCGCACGGGGTCAACATTGCCCGAAACGTGCGTTATGTCGGTGGACTCAAAGCATCGAACAACGTGCAAAATTGCATTTACGCCTTTTATGTGTCCTAAAAACTGGTTTCCCAATCCCTCGCCCGTGGATGCGCCTTTTACAAGTCCCGCAATATCTACAAGTTCCAAAAGCGCGGGAATTATTTTTTTAGTCGGGATAATCTCGGTTATTTGCGCAAGTCGCGGGTCGGGAACGCTAACAACTCCCGAATTAGGGTCGATGGTACAAAATGGATAGTTCGCCGTTTGTGCTTTTCCCGACGAAATCGCGTTAAAAATAGTGGATTTTCCCACATTGGGCAATCCGACAATACCTGCCGATACGCTCATTTTTTCTCACTTTCATTGTGTTTTTGTATAGAAAAATAATATTTTGCAGGGCGCTTGTGAGATAAATTTCAAAAATTGAGGTTTTTATCTATGTTTTATCTCTGTTTTAATAAAAAAAGAGGCGACCTTGAAAAATCGCCTCAAGTAAAAAACTCAACTTTTCCGAATATTGTCAATACCACCTGTTCCAAAGTTCGGTGAAAGGACCGCGAGGGTTGAGGTAATCAGGGATTAGCGCTAATCCTTGATTTGCGTTATCGTTGTAGCCATCGCCAACTACAACTGTTCCGCGCGGTAATTCGTCAATAATTTCTCGCAAAACATTTGGGTCGTAAATAATGGTAATACTGTTTGTTCCGCCGCCTTCTAAGCGAAACGCTCCTGTTCCGACGCTAAAAACTGCTCCTCGCACTACCATATTTCCTGATGTTTGTAAATTAAGGTCTTTGGTACCTCTATTTATAATTAATCCTCTTATTAAACTGTTATTACCGAGTTGCTGAGCAGTGGCGCCATCTTCAAGGATAATTAAAGTATTTCCGGTAGGTGCGCTTCTGAAAAAATTTGTTGCGAATTGACCGGCAACAGCACTTCGTTCATCAAGAATTAAAACCATTTTGCCTGTAAAACCGTCGCCGCCGGCATTAAATGGTTGCGCACCGGCAGCGTTTCGCCATCTTACTACCATCCAGCCATTGTTCCGGTCTCTGTTTGCTCTGCCGGCAGCGCTTTCAAAAAGGTCATTTAGCATACCACCTGTGAAACCTGCTCCTGTATGCGTCATTTCAGTAAGCTGTGATAAATCAATGTCAATTGCTGGCGGGTCAACCGGGGAAATACCGAGTGAATCAAACAAATCCATTGGGTTGTCTGCAGCGTGTGTCCAACCTGATGCTGGGGCGTTGCTTGGTCTGTTGTTTGCCGGTGTAGCGGAAAATAAAAATTGTGCTCCGGTTTGACTTGCAACAGGCATCCAATTTCTTGGTGTGGATGCACCTGCACCATAAATTCTTCCGCTACTGGTTCGCAACACATTTTCAGTGCCGGGAAAACTCCAAGCGCCGTTCCAATTCGTGTTGCTTGCGTCTCCATTCAAAAATGCACCGCCAAATATAGTTGGTGCATTGCCGCCGCTTACCACTATTCTTGAATCCGAACCAAGTCCGGCATTAAATGTGCTACCCTGGGTTTCCAGTAATACCGGAGCAGTTGCGGCTGTTTCCCCATCTTCCAATCCTAAAAACACAGGTCCGTTAAATGTGGTTCCCTGTATTAAAAAGGATGGGTTAGTCGCTTGTGATAGAATTGACGTTGTAGGGCGACCTCTTCGTCTAAATTCGCCGTCAAATCTATGCCCTGAAAAACGCAGATTACCTCCACCTCGCAGGAATGCGTCAGGTCTGTTGGCGCTAGTGATAGGGGGATCTGCCGTAACAATTAAGCGTGTATTGATTTCGTCCATTCCGCCTCCTAAAAATAGCGCGGTTGTAGGAATTAAATTTTCTGCCATTGCACCTTCATAACCAAAAATCTGGTAAACGCCGATGTTTTGCGCTCGGCTACCGCTTGCGTCGATTGCCTCGCTTCTGAGCTGGATGGTAATGTATGAGTCGTGCACACCCAAATTGGGATTACTTCTAAATCGGAGCGGTTGAATAGTTGATCCGAGGTTTTCTTCTGTGATGCTTTGTATTTGCGAAAAATCGATGTTAACAACTTGAACGCGAAATCTTCCGCCGTTTCCGTCCGAGTGAAATGCGTTTGCACCGTCCGCGTTGCCAACAAGCCATCTGTTTGCTCCTGTCGGGTCGTTAAATAAATCCGTAAGAAATTGTTGCGTTGTCGTTGTGTCTTGTTCTGAAATGGACGCGGCGGGGTTTGTTAAAAGCGTTATCGCATAAGTCAACCCACCCGTTGCCGCAAATCGCGCCATCTCCGAAGAGGCGCGCAAGGAAGAGTCGATAGTTTCTTTTCTTGCGGAATTAAGGACGAGCATTGCAATCGCTCCGACAAAAACAAGTGCTATGAGCACATAAACCAACGAAGCGCCTTTGTCATTGTTAATAGTTTTTCTCATAAAAACTACCTTTCCGCCGAATATTTCGGCAAAGCTAAAAAACGTTAAGACAAAACAGCGAGGCTGCTCTGCCCATAATTCATAGTTTCGCCAAAAACAACGGAATATGCTAATATTATAAAGTACGGTGGTACCTTCTAAGGTAAGGGTGGCAGAACAACCGACAAAGGTTATTCTCCCTTACCTTAGTCGAGTACTGAGTATATAATATAACAAATGCAGAGATAGTATCTCCACAGTCGTTGTTTTTGGCATTTGTAATATAATTTATGCTTGCGTGAGAGTGGTGAAAAAATTATATTTTTGCTCGAATTTTCTACAAAATCATATTTTTTCCTACAAAATGAGAGGCGGATATCGCCTCGACTATTGCCCAAATATTATATTTCTGTGCGAAAAACTAAAAGGAAAAGCAAAAATGGAAGAGAAAAACAATTTTATTTACGATATTATACGCGAAGATTTGGCTTCGGGAAAGCATAAAGAAATTATTACGCGATTTCCCCCTGAGCCCAACGGCTACTTGCATATCGGGCACGCAAAAGCATTGTGTCTGGATTTTGGCGCGGCGCTTGATTTCGGCGGAAAATGCAACTTGCGAATGGACGACACCAACCCAGAAAAAGAAGATGTGGAGTACGTTGAAGCGATAAAAGAAGACGTAAAATGGCTCGGATTTGAGTGGGACGGATTTTATTATGCTTCCGATTATTACCAAAAAATGTTTGAAGCGGCAATGGAACTTATCGACAAAGGGCTTGCGTTTGTCTGCGAATTAACATCCGACGAAATGCGTGCATATCGTGGAACTCTTACGGAAGCGGGTAAGGAAAGTCCTTTCAGAAACAGAAGCGTTGAAGAAAATAAAAAACTCTTTTTGGCAATGAAAAACGGCGAAATCGAAGAAGGAAAATTAGCTCTCAGGGCGAAAATCGATATGTCTTCGCCCAACATAAATATGCGCGACCCTGTAATTTACAGAATTGTTAAAGCAAAACATCACCGCACGGGCGACGATTGGTGCATTTATCCGATGTATGATTTTGCGCATCCAATCGAAGACGCGCTCGAAAAAATAACGCACTCGCTCTGTTCTTTGGAGTTTGAAGACCACCGTCCGCTCTATAATTGGGTTGTGGAAAATACCACAATGCCCGCAATTCCGCGCCAAATTGAATTTGCACGTCTCAATCTTACATACACAGTAATGAGCAAGCGCAAACTTCGCAAACTTGTGGAAGAAAATTTGGTGGACGGTTGGGACGACCCAAGAATGCCGACTTTGTGCGGAATGCGAAAAAGAGGCTATCCTGCGGCGGCAATTCGCGATTTTATCGGCAGAATTGGGCTTGCAAAACGCGACAGTATTGTAGATTTTGCTTTGCTTGAACACTGCATTCGCGAAAATCTTAACAAATCGGCAATTCGTTTGATGGGAGTTTTAGACCCGATCAAAGTGATAATCGAAAATTACCCCGAAACCGAAACCGAATATTTAGAAGCGATAAATAATCCCGAAAATGATGCGGCAGGAACGAGAAAAATAGCATTTTCACGCGAAATTTATATAGAGCGCGAGGATTTTATGGAAGATGCGCCAAAAGGCTTTTTCCGCCTTACTTTGGGCTCGGAAGTGCGTCTCAGATACGCCTATTATATTAAATGTACGCAGGTAATAAAAGATAAAAACGGCGAAATCATCGAACTTCGGGCAACTTATGACCCTGCAACAAAAGGCGGCGACTCTCCCGACGGACGAAAGGTGAAATCTACCATTCACTGGGTGGACGCGGCGACGGCGAAAAACGCGACAATAAATCTTTATGAACGCCTTTTCACAAAAGAAAATCCCGAAGATGTCGAAGAAGGACAAGAATTTACGGCAAACATAAACCCCGAATCACTCAAAGTAATAACAAACGCAAAAGTTGAGGCGGCGTGCGACGAATTAAGCAAAAACGGCGCATTCCAATTTGAGCGAAAAGGTTATTTTGTCGCTTCGACTCCGCTCAGCGACCGGATTGGCGAAAACCAAGCGTTAGTGTTTAACAGAACGGCGACGCTCAAAGACGCGTGGGTAAAACTCCAATCCAAGGCATAACGCGTAAAAAAAGGAAACAACGAAAGGAAAAGCAATGATTGCTCTGCCAATCCAAGAACCGGTATTTGTCTTTGCGATAGTAATGGCAGTAATTTTTTTGTCGCCATACGTTATGCGGCTCGTAAAACTTCCAGAAATTGTGGGCGTTATATTTTTCGGAATACTTTTGGGACCAAACGGCTTTGGCATTTTGGAGCGCGATACGGGGGTTTTGCTTTTCGGCACGGTCGGAATTTTGTTCATTATGTTTTATTCGGGGCTTGAGCTCAACATAAAAAGTTTCAAGAAAAAGACATTCCGAAGCATAGTTTTTGGGCTTTTAACCTTTGTTTTTCCGATGACAGCGGGCTTTATCTGCGGATATTTTATTTTGAACTTGGATTTGATTGCCGCTATTTTATTCGGAAGCGTATTTGCTTCTCACACGCTTTTAACATATCCCGTTGTGGATAAAATGGGCGTAAAAGATGACGAAGCCGTCGTTGTTTCAGTCGGCGGAACACTGATTGCAAACTCAATAGCAATGCTGATTTTGGCGGTTATAGCAAGTTTGAAAATGAACGAAGGCGGCAACGGCAACGAATGGTACTATGCTCCCGCAATTTTTATGAGCTTCTCGGCGTTGGTAATGATATTTGTTCCGCGAATTGCCCGTTGGTTTTTCCGCACTGCACAGTCCGATACTTACACACAGTATATTTTTGTAATAACAATGCTTTTTGCGGTTGCGTCTGTCGGGAAAATTATCGGAATTGAGCCGATAATCGGGGCGTTCTTGGCGGGGCTTGCGCTTAACGTCATTATTCCCGCAAACTCCATTTTAATGAATAGAATAGGATTTATCGCAAATACGCTCTTTATTCCATTTTTCCTTATATACGTAGGAATGCTTACGGACGTTGAAGCGCTTTTCAGCGGTTGGAGCGTTGTCGGTATTACCATTATGATGTTTATTATTTCCGTTCCTACAAAATATTTGGCGGCTTATTTAACAAAAAAAATATTCGGATATTCGAGAGTGCAAAAACAACTTATTTTCGGTCTGACAAATACTCAGGCGGCAGGAACTCTCGCCGTTATAATAGTGGGTTATAACCTCGAATTATTTCCGAGAGTATTTTTGGATGGGGCAGTTTTGCTTATGCTTATAACTTGCATAATTTCGGCGATTTATACTGAAAAATCCGCTCGATTTATTGCTTCGCAAAGCAGGTCTGCAGACAAAAAAGATAAAACAGGCGAAGACGAAGACGAGAAATTTCTGTTGCTTCTTTCAAATCCCGCGACTGCTACAAAACTTGTGGATTTGGCGCTTATGATGAAAGACCCCGAAAGCGAAAACCCCATTTATCCGCTTACTTTGGTCATTGACGGAGGCATAAACACAAAAGAAGAAATCGCGCAAAAGCAAAAACTTCTGGAACAAGCGCAAAAGCACGCTTCGGGAACAGACCAAGCCACGCACCTTATTACGCGCGTCGATGTAAATGTCGCTTCGGGAGTGAGTTTGGCGTCTAAAGAGTTTTCGATAACGCATACGATTTTGGGGTGGAACCCAACGCACAAGGGTAGCACAAAAATTTTCGGAACAGTGATGGAGCACATTCTGGCGGTAAGCGACAACGCTATTATTAACGCAAATGCGGCAAACGAGTGGAACGTTGTTAAGCGTTTGGTGCTTATACTTTCGCCGCATTCGCATTTTGAGCCTAAATTTGCATCGACCATTACGCCGATTTTGCGTCTTGCTTACGCTTTAAAAACCACAGTCCTTTTACATTCTTCCAAACGTCAGCTGGACAAAGTTATGGAGATTTCGGGCAATCAAAATCTGAATGTCGATTTTGTGTTTCAGGAGCGCACATCTGCCGAAACAGCATTGAAATTTGCAAAACACACTCTTCGTTCGCAAGATTTTTCGGTTGTCCTTTGCGGAAGAAAATCGTCGATAAGTTTTCACGAAGATTACGAAAAAATTCCTAATATCATAAATACGCGCTTTCCCAAGAGCAACTTTTTACTTGTTTATTCTCCGCAGGAAACAAAGCAAGAACTGCGTGCTCGCAACGGTTTTGTATAGGAATTTAGCATTTCTATTGACTTTGAGTGTGGCGAAAAATTATATTCACGGCTATATTTTACTTATTTTTTTGCATTTTTGCAAAGAAGGTTTTTGAGGGGATGGGGAATTTATGAAAAGATTGTCAGACGAAGAATTGTTGAGGTTTAGAAATTTATTGCTCGAAGAAAAACAAAAGGTTATTGAAGCGCGCAGCAGTTTGCTTGAGCAGACAGTTGGGCAGGCGGTCTTTGATTCGACCGGAGAAATTTCGCATTATGCAATGCATTTAGGCGATTTGGCTTCGGAAACTTATGACCGTGAGTTCAATATGAGCTTGTCCGAAAGACAGGCGAAATATCTGGAACAAATCGACGACGCACTTCAAAGAGTTGCAGACAAAACTTACGGGGTTTGTCAGGTAACGGGAGAAGTTATTCCTGTGGAACGTTTGGAGGCGGTATTGACTACAAAATATTCGGTCGAAGGAAAAGAGCAGTTGAAACGTAATAACTTGGGTTAATATGCCTAATCTATTTCGATTGTTTTACAACAGCAGAGCATTTTTGCTCTGCTGTTTTTTCGTTTTTCCTTCTTGCCTTTCCGCTTTCGGTCTCGCCGACAACATAAACCAAAAAGTTCAAATAAAACTTACGGAATTGGCGAATACGGGTTATCCGTTTGCACAAATTTCGCCTGAAATAACGCAAGAGAGCGGCGAAATTAAAGTAGAATTACACGTCGAAAAAGGACATTTTGTAGGCGACCTGCGACCAAGGTTTATAACAGACGGAAATTTGAGAGAGCATTTAGTCCGAAAACCTGTAGAGCATTTTTTTGCGGATAGCGCCAATTTCTATAACCATAAAAAAATTGAGGCGGCAATTTCCGTCTTGCAAAGCAGGCGATATGTGCGAAATGCGGCATTTTTCGCACCCGAAATCAGTGCGAGCGGTGATTTTTATGAACTTCCCATAAAAGTGTTGGGGCACAATTCCGTGTTTTTTAGCGGCGGAGCGGGAATTTCGACTCATCCGAAAACGTCTGTTGTCGGAAATGCAAACTTTAATATTGTAAATCCTTTAGGTTTTGGTGAAGTTTTTGATTTTTCATATATCGGCGAAGAGACATTTTACAGAATAAGCGGTGATTTGCAAATCCCTTACTTTTTAGCAACACCTTTTGGGATTGTGCTTTCGGCAAATGCGGAAATCGGCGAGAATTACGGCTCAATCTTGCTTTCTGCGGGAGCGCAGTACTTTTTCGGAGGATTTTGGACTGCGGGACTTTTGGGCGTTTACAGCGAACTTTCGCAAGAGGACTCGGTTTCGAGATACAGCGGAATTCGAGCAGTGCTCGAAAACACAAGAACACGCCTGCAAAAAGGACGAAGAAGCGCGCATTTTGCATTTGAAGTAGAAAGCGGCGTTATTCATAATCAAAATCAGCGTTTGCCCAAAGCCGATATTCTTGCAAATACCGAGTTCCATATTCCTTTTGGTGCGTCGCGGTTTGCTTATTTAACAAGTCCTCGTCTCGGAATTATCGCATACTCAATGCCGCAGGATTTACACGAAACTCAAGTTTTTCGCTTGGGAGGCGCAAATTCTGTGCGAGGGTATCAGGAGAGCGTTTTTTCGGCGGTTGCTTTTGGGAGTTTAGGCAACGAATTTCGCTTTTATATGGACAATTTTTCGGCACTTTATCTGCTTGCCGACTATGCGGCTATGCAAAAAAACGGATATTCCCTTTCGCAGACAGAGCATATTTTGGGCTACGGCGCAGGAATTTCGCTTCCTTTACGCAACGTAGTCTTTTCGCTTGAATGGGCAAGGCACATAAGAGATTTTTCGGATTTCGGGCGACTGCATTTCAGATTTTCGACGTTTTAAGGCGACGAATTAGACGAAAGATTTTTCGCCTCTACATATCTTCTAACACAACTTGCGCCGCGGTGTATCCGCTCAGAACCGTATTCAGCATTCCGCAACCGGGACGCGTCCAATGTCCGACTTGATATATGTTTTTGATGTGCGTTTTTATCGGCATTTTTGCTTCGGCGTAAATATCGGCGATATTTTCAAAGCCGTAAATTGACCCGCCTGTGTTGAGCGTGTATCTTTCGAATGTGTTCGGAGAGCCTGTTTCTACAAAATCTATGTATTCTTTAATGCCGGGATATGCGACGTTCAGCTCTTCAATCATTTTTTGAGCGATGATTTTTTTATCAACTTTCCAATTTTGGCTGTCGGATTGCTTTACAAACGAAAAAAGGAGTATTGTCGGGTCTGCGATAAACTCCACTGAATGCAAAATCGCCAGATTGTCGCAGTCAAACGGAAGTTTGGGATTGCTGTGAATTCTTCTGTAAGGCGCGTTTATGTCTTTATTCTTAAAATAAAAAGCGACATTTGAGTTGATATATTTTTCGTATCCTTTTTTCATTCCCAAATAAGCGATTACTACGGAGTCTGCAGGGTTTAAGCGCGCAAGCCTTTTTTGAGTGAATTTAAGGCGGTTGTCTTCGCTAAGCAATTTGTTATGCAAAAGATAAGGCGAACTGCCCGAAAGTACCAAATCACAGTCGATAGAAAGCCCTTTTGCCGTTTTTACGCTTTTTGCTGCTTTGTCTTCGCAAATAATGCTCTCTATGCTGTCCTTTAAAATTATTTTTCCGCCTCTGTCCTCTATGAATTTTGCCAATGTTTTTGCAACCGCGGCAAAACCGCCGACAATTCCGTGAGAGCCGTCGTGAAAATGCGCGTTGAAAAGCATCTGCAAAAATAAATGCTGAGCGTATCCTGAAGGCGCGCCGACATACATCCACATTCCCGAAAGGAAAAAGCGCAGTTTTTCGTCATCAAAAAGTTCTTCGAGATACGAGCCGTAGGAATGCCCCAAAAATGGCGCTACCGCCGAATGTTTTTCGTCCAGAAGCCCGCGTTTTCCTTTGTCGAAATGTGTTAGAATGGCGTCGTAAAGCAAATCCAAATCACCGAAAAATCTGTCAAGCCCTTTTTTTTGATGCGAATAATCGCCGTAAAGCTTTGCGAGAATGTCGCTTTTTGCTTCAGGCATAATATCTGTTCCGTAAGGCGAAATCGTGCGATACATTTCCGGAAATTGGAATGTTTTTATTTGGTCGTTTATGTTTAATTGTCCTAAAATTTTGCGGAGAACTCCGTTGTCGCCGAAAGGAACGGTGTGGATGCCCGATTCAAAGCAATAATTTTTTCTGTAAAAATTATGCGCATACCCACCTATTCTGTCGTGTTGCTCTACCACGACAACTTTCATACCAGCCTGCGCTAAAAACGCGCCCGCTGTAAGTCCTCCGATACCGGAACCTATTACGACGACATTTTTCATTGTTTTTCCTGTTTTATGTTAGAAAACTTGGAGTAAAATACTATTTGGTACAGGTAAAAAGCAATACGAGAGAACGTTTTTTACTCTAATTTACGCCACAAGATTTATAACAGAAGCGGAAAGTTGCTGAAGAGTTGCACTATTTGAAGTATATGCCGAAATTGCGTCGACTATTTGATTTTGCACTTCATTTGTATTTTCGACAACATTGTTTTGGGCGACTTCGTTTTGTATCGGTTGGGCGGCTTGTTGCTCTGTTGCGTTTTGCGTTTGCGTTTCCTGCTTATTTTCTTCGGTTTGTGCTCGCGCTTCCTCTCTTGTTTGTTCGGCTATTTCTGCTCGCGCCGCCGATTTTGCCTGATTTGCCGCCGCCGCTATCGCATTGTCTGCAGAAGATGGCTCTGCGGGAGCCATAGCCGCCGCAATAACCGTCTGCATTTTTCTTAAGGTTGCTTCAGGGTCGCCTTTTATTGGTGAAGTGTCGATTTGTACTTCGCCGCCGATTGCATATTTGCGTCCGTCGGGACCTGTTTGGTAGGTGTAGCTCGGACCACTTATAACGTATGCGCCGCCTGCCGCCGCGTGCGCTTGTTCGTGAGCGCGGACTTCTCTGTCGCGAGCGGCTAATTTTTCTATAATTTCGCGCTCTTCCGAGGTAAACTCTTCTTCGCCTGACTTTAGTGCCGCCTGTTGCGCCGCTTGTACGTTTTGTTGTTCGTCGGTGTTGCTTGTTGCGTCGTTTGCGTTGCGGGCATTTTCTGTGTCGCCTGCGTGATTTGTTTCGATTTTTGCTCTCGGAAACGATGGGATATATTCGTCAATTCGAGGGGTTGCAGTCATTCGGCAACCGCCTCCGCTACTGCAAGCGCAACCTAAGCCGCCTCCGCAACAACCGCAACCCGATTGTTCATTGTCGATTGCCGCCTGTTCTCTCATTTTGGCAATAGCATCCGCCGCGTGCGAGTTTTCTCTCGCGCTTGTAAATCCGTAAGGATAATCGCTTAAACCAAACATCAACCCTGATATTGCCGACATAATTTCGTCCTCCCTGACAAAACCCCCTCCTATTCGTAATTATCGGACAAAATTCGGAGTACTTTAGTAAAAAAACGCGTTTTTGTGTTTTTGTGCGCATTTTGCGTTTGGACAAAAAATATTTTACTGTCATTATGGAAAATAAAAAATTATATTACAGCATAAGCGAAGCTTCGGACTTTCTGGGCTTACAGGCAAACACCCTGCGCTACTGGGAAACGGAGTTTTCAGTATTGGCTCCCGCTAAAAATCGCGGAGGCAACCGAGTTTACAACAAAAAAGACATCGAAATCGCCGAAAAAATCAAATATCTGCTTTACGAAGAAGAGTTCACCATAAAAGGCGCTGTAAAAATGATGAAAAAACTTAAAAGCATTCCTTTGGATACCTACAAAAAAACGAGGAACTTAATGTTAGACAAAAATTTCTTGGCAGATTTTGAAAAACTCTGCGTTCTTCTCAAAAAGACAACAGTCGCCTCTCCCGAATAATTATTTGGTGCTCAATTATGGTATTCTGCGCACTGACAAACTCTGTGATTTGCAAAATCGACAAATCACTTTTTGAGAAAATAGAGGCTGAAATCACTTGTCTCGGTCAAAATTCGGACAAAGACGACTTTGAAACAATCAAGAAAAACTTGATAAATCCGCCCGTTCTCTCGGACGATGAATTTGCATTTGAGGCGACCTACGTGATTTTGGCGGGCGGTTTTTCGCAAAAAACGGCAAAGAAAATATTCGGTGAGATTTGCGCCGTTTTACAAAATCGAGAAAATGTATCGGGTAATGAACTTTTTGAAATTTTCAAAAACGCCAATAAAACAAATGCAATCGCAAAAATTTGGAACAATCGCAAAACTTACCGTGATAAATTTTACGCCCTGAAAACCGACGACGAGAAACTTGCTTTTTTAGAAACGCTTCCGCACATCGGAAAAATTACCAAAAATCACATCGCTCGAAACCTCGGAATTTCTGTCGTCAAATACGATATTTGGATAATGCGGCTTGCGACGGCGCTTGCGGGCGGCGACTGTTCGGGAAAATTGACGCTTGACGAAAACGTAAAATCCGCCTGCGACAAGATGTTCTCGGATTTGCAGAAAGAAACAAAATTGCCTGTCGGCTTACTTGACGCGGTGCTGTGGAAAGCGTGTCAAATCGGACTTTTTACGTTCAAAGAATAATTTTTTAAGAAAAGCGCCGTGTTTTATAGTATATTTATGTAGAAATTTGAAACTAAAATTTGAGGTTATGCAATTATGATGAAATTGAAAAAAATCTTATTTTTTGCGGTATTTGCGACAGTGTTGTTTTTTATCGGGTGTACTGAGGATAATACTATTATTGATTCAACGCCGCCTTTTGTTCCCGTAGCAAATATTACTCTTGCTCAAACAACGATAACGGCAGGTACTTTAGCTTTAAACGGGACAGTTGAACCTTCAAACGCATCAAACCAAGCGATTATTTGGTCGGTTAACAATGCAGGAACAACAGGTGCAACAATTTCGGGAAGCACATTAAACACAACAGGTGCGGGAACAGCGCAAATAAGAGCAACGATTACTAACGGACAAACTGCAACAACAAACTATACGCAAACTTTCAGCATTACGGTAAATCCAAGTGGCGGCGGTGGTGGCGGCGGGACTTCGGGAAATGTTATTAGTCCAAACAGAACTCAGGAGCTGATGAATGCAGACGTGAGAACTGCTTTTGACGCATATAGTCGTGGTTATTTGCGAAATGTTACGGTTAATGGTGTTAATATGAGCTATATTTATGCGCAGGGAACCGGACCGGCTTTAACCAACACTGTAACTATTTCGGAAGCACACGGCTATGGAATGAAAATTTTTGCTCTTATGAATGATCGTGCTACTTTTGACAGATTAAACGCTTTCAGAAAAGCACATCGCTCGCCAATAGACAGCCGTCTGATGGCTTGGTTTATAAGAACTCCGGGGCAAGTGCCGATAAATCAGCCTTGGTCAAATCAATATGGGTCAGGTACAGCAACAGCAAACTCTGCGACTGATGGCGATTTAGACATTGCTTACGCTCTGCTTCTAGCGCACAGCAGATGGGGTGGAAACTATCTAGACGAAGCCAAAGAAGTTATAGCAGGGTTAAAAGAATCAAGTATGCACCAAAGTCCTGTATATAGACCGAAACTTGGAGATTGGCACGCTCGAAATTGGAATATAACGCCAAGTCGTCCGGGGACTGACCCGCGTATGGAATCGAGGTCTTCGGATTGGCGTCCTGCGCATTTCAGAGCGTTTTTCAGAGCAACAAATGATAACTTTTGGAATAACGCCGCAGATATGGTTTATACGGTTTTGGGACAATCGGCAAACAATAACACGGGACTTATGCCTGATTTTGTTTCGGGTAGTCCGGCAAGACCAGAGCCAAATCCTTCTGTTTCCGGAGAGCATAATATGCATCGTTTCGCATATAACGCTTGTCGGACACCGTGGTTTATCGCAATGGATTATGTCCATTACGGAACGCCGGCTGCCGAAATACACATTAACAGAATAAGCGGTTGGCTCAGAGGGGCGACTAATTCTACTGTAAGCAACATCAGAAGTATGCGTGAATTAAGCGGCACTTCGTTGCAAAATAATTACAACACGATGGTATTTGTTGCACCCTTTGCTTCAAGTATGCTTGCCAATGCGGATAATCAAGCATTTCTGAACTCTTTGTACACTGCTATCAGAACCGGAAATGCGGGAAATAATAGTTGGATAACGCCGTATAACGCATATTCCGCCGCAATCCAAGTTTTGAATATGCTTCTTATTACAGGAAACTGGGAGGCTCCGCTATGAAAAAAATTGTGCTTTTAGTTATGTTTTTATCGGCGGCTTTGCTTTTTGTCGCCTGCACGGAGGAGTCGATACAAGATATAAAACCTTTTGTTCCGGTGACAAATATTATTCTTGCCGAAGATGCAACAGTGGCGCGCGCATCCCTTACGTTAGACGGCACTGTTGAGCCTGAGGGCGCGACGAACAACACGATTATTTGGACGGTTGCAAGTGCGGGAACAACTGGCGCAACAATAGCACCGGGAAGCAACATATTGAATACTACGGCGGCGGGAACAGTTACGATAACAGCAACAATTACCAACGGACTAACCGCTACAAGCAATTACACACAACCTTTCACTATTACTGTTAGTTTCGTACACATTCCGGTAACGAATATCACAGGTGTTCCTCCAACGGCAGCAATGGGTGTTCCTTTGACTTTAACAGGAGCTGTAGTCCCATCAAATGCAACCAACAGGACAATTACTTGGTCGGTAGTCGATACCGGTACAACAGAGGCAACATTCACAGGAAACGTACTGCATACCAAAGCGGAGGGAATAGTAGTTGTGAGAGCAACAATTGTCAATGGTGCAACAGAGACAACAGACTATACGCAAGATTTTAGTATTACGGTTAATATCAGGCGTGTTACCGTAACAATTAATAATAACGACGGCACGGCAAATCCTGCGCCAATCGAGGTCATAGCAGGAGCAACGTTCTTTTTGCCTGAGCCGGAAACACGAGTAAATTATACTTTTAACGGTTGGTTTACATCTGCAACCGGAGGGCAACGACTTGGCGGAGGCGGCGATCCTCATTCGGTCGCAAACAACGCAACAGTTTTTGCTCAATGGACGCGAATAATTGTTATCGAGCCAACTTTGCCAGGCGAATCAATTCGACCAAATCATATATCGCAAGCGCAAATGGACGCTGATGTTATTCGACTATACAACGATTTGCGTGATTCTTTTTTGCGAACTTCCAATAACGGATTGCATTCTTGGTTTGAAGCAGGCGGGACGGGAGTAGCGGGTAGCAACGCGCTCACAAACTCCGAAACGCACGGCTACGGAATGATGCTTATTGCGTTAGCGGCAAATATGAGCGGCGCAGCAAGAGGCGATGAACGACAAATTTTTGACAGAATGAACGCGCTTCGCAGAGTGCAGAGTTCTGTTGAACAACCGCGTTCTCCCGCGACTAAAAATTATTTGATGTCTTGGGTTGTGGTTGACGTAGAATCAAGCGAGCCGGTTTTTGAGGTTCGCAGTTGTTGGGATAACGACATAAGATGCTGGACTCAAGGCACCGGCATACTTCCTGCACACAGAGATATACCGGCGCGTTTCGGCAGAAGCAATTCGGCAACCGACGGCGATATGGATATGGCGTACGCGCTCCTTTTGGCTTATAGACTTTGGGGCGATCCGCAATATAAAAGCGATGCAGTTGACATTATCGGCTCGATAAAAAGTTTGAACTTTCACAGATCGCCCGGCAATCAACATCGAACAAATTTAGGCGACTGGCACGGCAGATGGGGGCAAGCGACATTGTC
>WRAZ01000026.1 GCA_009779925.1 Chitinivibrionia bacterium | reverse complement strand
CGGGTCGGAAACCTACGTTTGGCCTAAAAAAGGCTTTGAATTATGAAAACACAAAAAAATGCAAGTAAAAAATTTTTAAATTTTTTAAAGGTTTCCCCCCCCCCCCCATAAATTACTGAATTTTTCATAGTTATTCCTCCGATTTTTATTGAATGCCCGCTGTAAATATACAGCAAAAAGTCGGAAATTGCTTGAAAAACTCAGTACACTTTCAAATTTTTATCGTCGAGTTCTATTGCGTCTCCTACTTGGCGGATAATTCCTACGCCGTATTTTCGGGCTTCTTCCGCAACATAGTCGTCAAAGGAAAATCCTGCTATTCCGAGGCGTAATTTGTAATCTTTATATTCGGGGAAATATTTGCGAAATTGTGCAACTTTTCTGACTGCGACGTCTTCAACTGCGTTCGGGTGTATTCGGTTTTTGGCTTCTATTATTGCTACCGATTGACCATTCACTAAAAAAATGTCAAATTCACAACTTTCTTTGCCTTGAAATTTAAGATTTTTTATGAGTTTATCATATTTTTCACCGCCGAATGTTTTGCTTTTAGCCAACGCTTCCTGAAAATATTGCTCCGCGTGAAAACCGCTGTTATCGCTTATCCCGGTAACGGTTTTATGTAATTTGTCAATTCTTTTACCGACTTTGTCTATATTTCCGGACACCGTTTTGTTTAATCTTGTAATTTCTTCACCGGTTTTCTTCATTTGCTCGTCGGTTTTTTTCTGCGACTCCCTCAGTTCCGCAAAACCTTTCATATTTTCCGCCATTGCCGCTCTGATTTCCGCCATTTCTTCTTGCCATTTTTCCATAAATTACCTCGATTTTTCATTTTTTCAATATTTAATCATAAATATACTATATTTCTTAGATGGTTTACCGACTTATTTTGTATTTGGTGATTATTTGAATTACAATGAACGAATAACAAATTTGTAAGGGCGGGTTTCAAACCCGCCCTTACATTAAAAAAACTATCTAACCGAAATTCGCCTTACCAAAGTTGCGTTTGCGCCTTGAATACGAACTACAACCACGCCTCTTGCAATATTTTGTCCGATATTCAGAGAATTCACACCCGAAACAAGGTTTGCGCTCGTTTGCGAAAGCATTCTTCCGTCAATGCTGTGAATTGAAATATCATACATTCCAGCTTGTCCGACGTTCAGGCTGAGATTTCCTGCGTTGAAGCCGTTAATTGCCAATGTACTGCCGCTCGCTCTGCTTACGTTTCGCGAACTCGGAATTACAGACGGATTTCCGCCGCTTATTCCGTGAAGTTTTATCGACGATACGGTAAGATTTACGGTTTCTCCGTAGTTTTCGTGAGCAAACGTAAGTCCCGAAATTATGTTTGCTTTGGCAACATCAGGGAGGGCTCTGATAGTGCCTGCGTCGGCATTAGTCCAATCCCACATCCATTGCGGCGCTTCAAATGCAGATAACGGTAATATAAGCGGCGTATTCAATGTTGAAGATGGGGGCAATTCTGCGAAATAGAAGATTTGGTCGTTCCCCAACCGCGCCGTTGAACCAATTCTTAACTGAAGCGGCAAATTAGCGGTGTAAGTAATTTCTATCGCCGTAAGGTTGTCAAAAAGTCTCTCTGCAAAGAACGTGGAAACCGTTGCCCAAGTCCAAATATTGGCAGGTTCATCGTTTTGTCCGACGTGTAGAGTAGCAGTCAGCGGATTTTGGCTACTTATGTTCGCCGAAGAATTTCTGTTGTGAGTATCAGCGCCCTCTGTCCAAGTAATTTGTCCGCCGTCCCAAGTCCAGCCGATAACTTCTTGAAAATCTCCGCCGCCGTCTGTGCGTTCCCATTGTGCGGTAAGCGTCCTGTTGGAAGTAATATTTGTATGACTTCCGCCGCTCCAACCTGTAAGCCTGTGTCCGCTGTTAATAACTGTCGGCAAGGTTGCGTTTTGTCCGTTATTTACGGTTTGTGTTAGTTCTCCGCCGCCTGTGTGAGTTCCGCCGTTTAAATTAAAATTAACCGTCCAGCGTTGCGTAATGACTGCGTTGCAATTTATGGTAATGCCTCTCACTCTCTCCGTAATCACACGCCAGCCTTCATCAATTTCCATATCGTATTCTGTTGTTCTCTCCCAAGGCGGAGTTGGGCACGACCACCAATCTTGTGTCCACCAATTATCTTTGTTGTTTGGCCAAAAATCTCTGTGGTTATATCTTCCCATAGGCACTTTGGAATTAGGACCGTGATTTATGTTGCGGAAACGTTCCGGTTGCGCCTGTTTAATCATAAACAATTCGCGAACTGTTACAAAGTGATACCCTTGCGCAATAAGTTGAGGAATAAAATATCTCAAAGACCTGACTGTTCCGTCTCGTGTGCCGATAGGAGCGTCGTGCATAAGAATTATCTCGCCGCCCGAAGATGCCAATGCTCTAGCAACAATGTCGGCTCCCATAGCTTGAGGATTGTTTTGATTTGCCTCCCGCCAGTCAAATGAATCAAATCCGGCGTGCATAAAAGGCATATTGAGTTCAACGTCTATCCCGTTTAACTGGCTTCCCCATTCAAAAAACGGAGCGCGAAAAGAAAATGGCCAATGTCCCGTTACATCAAATATTTCTTGAGATAGGCGCTGTATATTTTCACGCGCTTGCTGAGGTGTACTCAATACCACATTCTGTCCGTTTAATCTGGAATCAGAGTGCGCTCCGCCGTGAGACAAATGATACCAACCGTGATTATCAACATCGTGTCCTTCGGCTATCATACGCCGTAATATCGGACGAGTTTGAGCGTTAAACATCGCGCCGTTAACATAAAAAGTCGCATTGATAGTTGCGTTGAGTTCGCGCTCCATTGCTCTCAATGTATCCAATATCCGAACGGTTTCATTGGTGGTCGGACCGTCGTCGAAAGTTAAGGCGATAAATCTCGCATTTGCGGGAAACTGCGAACGGGTTGGATACCTGCGTTGAGCATAAGCGGTGCTCGCAATTCCCGATACACACACACACAAGAGGATTAGCGCAATCAAGAACCTGTTGAGTTTTACTGAAAATTTCATAATACCCCTCCTTTTATCTAATCGAAATTCTTCTCGTTAAAGTGGCATTGGCGCCCTGAACACGAACAATAACTACGCCTCTTGCGATGTTTTGTCCTAATTGCAGAGAATTAGCGCCTGCTGTAAGGCTTGCACTTGTTTGTGCGAGTACTCTTCCCGAAATATCGTGAATTGAAACGTTGTACATTCCCGCACTCGAAACGTTCAAGTTAAGGTTTCCTGCATTAAAGCTGTTGATTGCCAACGCGTTGCCGCTCGTTCTGCTTACGTTTCGCGAGCTCGGAATTACAGACGGATTTCCGCCGCTTATTCCGTGGAGTTTAATGGATGATACAGTAATATTAAGGGTTTCTCCGCGGTTTTCGTGAGCGATTTCAAGTCCCGAAATTATGTTTGCTTTTGCAACGTCGTTGAGATACCTTATAGTACCTGCGTCGGCATTATCCCAATCCCACATCCATTGCGGCGCTTCAAAATCCGACAAAGAGAACATAAGCGTATTTTGGGTCGCAGATGCAGGCAATTCCACTGAATAGACGACCGCATCGTCTCCTAATCGAGCTGTTGAGCCGATTGTTAGCATAGCAGGCAAATTAGAAGTATATGTGATTTCTACTCCCGTAAGATTGTTAAAAAGTCCCGCTGTGAAAAATGCACTGACATTTGCCCAAGTCCAGTTAATTACATTCGGATTTCTCGAAATAGTGTCGTTTATTCCGACGTGTAGCGCCGCAGTCAGCGGATTTTGATTGCTTATGTTTGCCGAAGAATTTCTGTCGTGAGCGTCTGCGCGCGAAGTCCAAGTAATCTGACCGCCGTCCCAAGTCCAGCCGATAACTTCCTGATATTGACCTCCGCCGACGGAGTTCCATCTTGCGACAAGTGTTATGCTTGCTGTTATCGGGGTAGAGAAATCAAACGGCGTTCCGTTAAGAAGCCAAGTATCGAAAGCAGAGTTGTCTCTTGTCGGGTCGGCAGGACGATTTACCGTGCTTCCTCCGACAACGCTTGCCGAACTGACCGCAGAACCGCCGACAGTGTTAAATGATACGGTAAATCTTTGTTGTGAAGGATCGCAAGGTTGCGACAAATCTCTGTCCCACGGTGCAGTCGAGCACGTCCACCAGTCGCGTGTCATCCAATCTTCAGAGAAAAGACGCTCTGTAATCCCGTCTGTGCGCCAAGTAGGAGTTGTGTGTGTGTTTTGCAGGTCTGCTCTTTGATTAACTCTTGGCCACATAGCTGACCCTCCCCACAAACCTCCAAACAATTCAGGCGAATTGCCCATAATCATAAAAAGTTCGCGAACGGTGACAATTTCAAATCCTCTCTGTCTGAGTTGAGGTATGAACAACTGTAAAGATGCAACCGTTCCGTGTCGAGGACCGCCGCAGTCGTGCAAAAGAATAATTCCGCCATCCAAAACAGCATCGCTTCGACCCAATATATTGCTTGCTATTCCCTGTGGATTACCTTGGTTGTTGAAATCCGCAGGGTCTATTCCCGTATCAATAAATGCCATAGCCATTTCACGGTCAAGTCCCGCCAAAACATCTATTCCGCTCCAAGCAAATGTTCCCCACTCCAAAAACGGCGCGCGGAAAGAAAATGGCCAAAACCCGACAGCATCAAAAATTGCCTGCGAAGTTCTGCGCAATTGGTCGCGCGCTGCAACGGCAGTGGTTATTTGCGGAATAGTTCCCGGTTCGAGATCCTGTCCAAACGACGGGTGGTTCCACGAATGGTTATCAATATCGTGTCCTTCGTGTACCATTCGTTGTAAAATCGGTATGGTTTGCGGATTTACTTTTTGCCCTTGAATATAAAAAGACGCGTGCGCACCGAGACGTTTTAGCTCGTCCAAAACCTGTACCGTATAGGTAGTATTCGGTCCATCATCGAAAGTCAAAGCGACAAATTTTGTTCCCGGAGGAAAATCCGAACGACTTAAATCTTCTCTTCTTCCTTGATTTCTTGCGGGTTGAGCGAAAATAACACTTGCACACACACACACACACGCAAATGTCAAGAGTAAATTGTTAAATTTCACCGAAAATTTCATAATCCATCCTCCTTTTTTATTCAGTAATTCGTTGTAAATATATTACAAAAAGTCGTAAATTGCTCAAAAAATGTCGGATAACAGGCAAATTCTCTACCTAATAAGATAGCAATAATACCGTTTTTGTTGCAGAAACATAGTAAAAAACGTAAAAAAAAGATAAAAAACAGAAATTTTCATCAAAAAGAGTGGCGACCGTCTCACCAAATATTATTTTACATTTGATATTAAATAAATACTGTTAAAAATTCGGAGGAATTATGAACATTCTTTTTGTCGCGTCGGAAGCAGTTCCGTTCGCAAAAACAGGCGGGCTTGCCGATGTAGTATCTTCACTTGCGGCGTATTTGCACGCAAACGGGCACAACGTTAAAATCGTAATTCCTTATTATAAGGCAATAAAAGACAAAACCGGCGACGGTAAAGGAAAAATCAAAGTTAAGCAAGTTATGGGGTCTTTCTGCGTTCACATGGGAAATGCTCAAGAGCAGTGGTGCGGGCTTTACGAAACAAAAGGTTTCGGCGATGTTCCCGTATGGTTTATTGAATGCGATAACTTCTTTAACCGCGACGGAATTTATCACGACAAAAATTACAACGATTTCGGAGACAATCCGAGCAGATTTGCGTTTTTATCGAATGCGGCGCTCAGAGCTTGTATTGACACGGGCTTTTCTCCCGACATCATTCACGCCCACGACTGGCAGGCGGCTCCTGCGTTGGCTTATGCCAAAACTTGGTATTGGGATAACCCGATTGTAGGTCGCGCGGCAACTGTTCTTACTGTTCATAACGCGCAGTATCAGGGAACTTATCCAAAAGAAAATTTCAATTATATGGGCTTTGGATGGCAACATTGGACGAGCGACAAATTTGAAGACAACGGTCATATAAATATGCTTAAAGCAGGCATTTATTTTGCGGAAGCGGTAAATACGGTAAGTCCGACGCACGCTCTCGAAATTTCGTCGCCGCATTCGGAATTCGGTCTTGCACCTTATTTTAGCGCAAAAGGTAAAAATTTCTGCGGAATATTAAACGGCGTGGATTATAATGAATGGAACCCCGAAAAAGACCCGCTTATAAAAAGCAAATTTTCATCTTCGGATATATCGGGAAAAAAGATTTGCAAAAAGGATTTGCAGAACAGATTTCATCTTAAAGAAGACGACAACATTCCGATTATCGGCATAGTTGCGAGAATGGCGAGCCAAAAAGGCTACGACCTTCTTGCGGGCGTTTTGGAAAAAATTCTGAACGACTTTGAAGTGCAGTTTGCCGTTGTAGGTTCGGGTGATAAAGGTCTGGAAGGTTATTTCGGTTGGCTTCCTGCCGCTTACGGTGGAAAAATCGGCTCTTATATCGGATATAACGAAGAACTTGCGCACGTTGTTGAAGCAGGTTCCGATATGTTCCTGATGCCTTCGCGCTTTGAGCCGTGCGGACTTAATCAGATGTATTCGCTTAAATACGGCACGCTTCCCATTGTTCGCAAGGTCGGCGGATTGGCGGATTCGGTAGATAATTACAATCCTTACACGGGAGTGGGAACGGGCTTTGTTTTTGAAGACGCGTCGCCCGATGCCATTTACGGAACAATTAAATGGGCAATCGAAACGTGGTACAATAACAAAGACCACTTTGTAGGTATGCAAAAACGCGCAATGGAAGTGGATTTCTCGTGGAATGTCGCAGGAAAACATTATATGGCTCTGTATAACAAGGCGATAGCCACACGCGAAGAATACAATAAAGCGTTTACTTTAACGCCTAAAAGCGCCGATACCTCGGAAACAGAGGAGTAATACTCTTTAAATTATGAAAAAGAATATTATCTTTTTACTTTTGGTTGCGACCTTTGCTTTTGGACAAAGTATGCAACAAATGTACGGTATGCAGAGTGTGCAACAAAATATGCAAGGTATGCACGGTGTGCAAGGGAATGGCGGCGTAAGAAGAACCGTATCGCCGCCCGTAAGTATGGATTTGAGTAATAATGCGGTTGACTGGCAATTATTAAAATTGCCCAGACCGACCGACTTCTTTATAGACGAAGACAGTTATTTTTTGGGTGCGGGCGATATTCTTCAGGCTATGGTTTGGGGAGTTCGTGAAACCTTATTGAATATTTCTATAACAAACAATGAAATCGCAATAATTCCGACAGTAGGGGCGGTTAATGTCAGCGGATTGACATTGCGGGAAGCAAAACAACAAATTCTTGAGCTGATACAGCGAGAATACAGAGCAAGAAGCGTCGATATTTTTGTTGCGCGGGTAAAAGAAATTCCCGTACAAGTTCTCGGTCAGGTGAATAATCCGGGAACTCACGTGGTTATGGGAAACTTAGCATTGAGTTCCGTTATTGAATTAGTCGGCGGAGCGAATTTAAAAGCAAATTTACGCGAAGTTCAGCTTATTCATCCCAGACACGGAACAAGGATTGTCGATGTAGTTGCGAGCGAGAGAATTATGGGACAACCGTCGGTTAGCCTCAGAAACGGCGACGTAATTTTTGTTCCGCAAAGAGACTTGCAGGTAATGATAAACGGCGACATTCTTCACACAGGGATTTATGACTTTGTTGAAGGCGACAAACTTTTGGACTTAATTGCAATCAGCGGCGGAATGTTTTCATCGGCGGACAGTTCCGCAATTTCAATAACGCGTACCATAGGAAATAACAGAGACTCCATAAAAACAATAACGGTAAATTTTGATAATGCCGCAAATTTCGCGCTTCAAAGAGACGACGTAGTTATGGTTCCGAGAAGAGCTGAGTTTCGTCCTGTTCGTCAGGTGCAAATTTCGGGCGAAGTTGTTTTCCCGGGGACTTACGTAATTCAGGAAAATCACACGCGCTTAATTGACGTTATACAAATGGCGGGCGGCTTTACAAACGACGCTTTTTTGGGCGCAAGCAGAATTGTGCGTCGAAATTTTGTGCATACCGCGGCGACCGAAGAGCGAAAACAAATAGCTATACAAAGCGGCATACAAATAACGCCTTCGGAAAATAATTTCTTAAGATTTACCACTGCTAACGAAACGCGGATAAGTATGAATTTCGCCGAAATTAAGGACGATAACTCAATAAAAAATCTGCTTTTGCGTGAAAATGACGAAATTGTTATTGAACGAAACGACTGGACGGTAAATGTAATGGGCGCAGTTTTGCGACCGGGTTTTGTTGATTTTGCGGAGGGGCGGGACGTTAATTTTTACATTGCTCAGGCGGGCGGTTTAAGAAGCGAGGCAATGCAAAGACAAATAAAAGTAATTAAAGCGGGAACACAAAATCGCATAAGTTTGCGCGATGTTCAAAAAATAGAGCGCGGCGACATAATCTGGGTTCCCGAAAGAGACTTTGTATCACAACAAGAGCGCCAACAAAATGTTGCAATAAGAGGCGGAATTTGGGGTATTGTCGGCAGTATTGCGACCACTTTAACGGCGGCGGTAACAGTTATGATGTTTATTCAAAGTCAGTAAATGTCATTGAATGAGTTTAGTTTGGTAAAGAAAAATTTAATGGAAAACAGTAAGGTTAAAAAATGGAAAAAGAGGTAAATTTACTTGATTTGTTCATAATTTTGGCGAAACAGAAAGTAAAAATAGTTGTTTCGGGGATAATTATCGCCGTTGCGGTGTTTGTTGTTGTTTCGTTTTTACCAAAGCACTTTAAGTCCGAGGTGGTGTTTTTGCCTCGCGGGTCTTCGGGAAGCGGCTTTATGGGACTTATGGGAGGACCGTCGTTAGGCAGTGTTGCCGATATTATCGGGGAAAATCCGTTTTCTACGAGACAGTACGTCGAAATCCTTAATTCAAGATACATTATCGAAGCGGCTATAGAAAGATTTAATCTTATAGAGTATTACAAAGAGCACAGAAACAATATAAATCCGCTTGACAGGACGATACGCGCGTTCAGGAACGATTTATCTGTAAGTATGTCGGAAGAGGGCGGCTTGGGAATAACAGGCGTTTTGTCGATTACTTTGACTGTTTCTAACAAAGACCCGCAACGCGCCGCCGATATTGCAAACTTTATGATAGAAAAACTGATTGAAAGAAGCCGAGACATTTACGCGCAAAGTTTTGCAGGCGCGATTGATTTCTTGGACAGACAAATTGAAGAAAACGCTCAACTTGCACGTCAAGCTTCGGACGCTTTAACTCAATTCCAAAAAGAACACAGTATTTTTAATATGCCCACACAAATGGAATTGACGCTTTCGACTTACGCCGCCAATCTTGCGGAGATTTCGGCGCTGGAACAACAAATAGAACTTCTGCGATTAACCCGCTCTCCGACAAGCGCTGAAATATCGGTTTTGAACCGTAGAATAGCGCTTCTGAGAAATCAAAACACTCAACTTGAAACAGGAGGCTTCGGAAACATTTTTCCGGGGATTACCAATATCATAAATCTAAGCGATGAATTTACACAACTTTCGGTGCAGGCGCGAATGCTTGAGCAATTGGAAGCATTGCTTATGCAACAGCGATTGCAAACGCAACTTCGCATTGACCGCGACTTTTCCGCAATTTACATAATCGACGAAGCGCGCGCCGCTCAGTGGAGATACAGACCGAAAAGAATAACGGCTTGCATAATTGCGCTTGTAATTTGGTACGCCTACTTAATTCCGTCGATACTCATAAAGAGTATGCTCGCAAGTTTATCTCCCGACGACGCTCGTATGCAAAAAATTAACGAGTTTAAGTCTGCATTGGGTTTTAAGCGCAGAAAAAACAAATAATTTTACGTTTTGCCTTGACAGCGCAGTTTCCGATTTATTATATTTGATACTACAAATAGAAACAAGGTGGGAATTATGAAAGTTTTATTAACAGAGAATATAGAAAAAAACTTGGAGTTTTTTGACTTGTTTCGCGAATTTCACTTGGAATTCGGCGCTGAAAACGTCTGTATTTTAGATTCGGCGCGAGGTCCCGACATCGACAGAAACAACAGCATTGTAGGATTGTTTCCAAAATTCGACATAAAAATCGATAGGGGAGTAATGAGTTTTGAAAGCGAATACGAGGAGCTGAAAAACAAATTTGCCGCCGAATTTGGTGGTTTATCCTGCAAAGTTGCGGCGTTTAGCGATGTTTTTCCACGAATAAAAAAAATATTCGGCATAGAAAACGATTTGGATTACGGCAACGGTTTAATAGGATATTTCGGCTATGAATATTTGCATTATATAAACGAAATAGAGCGCAAAAATATTGATGATTTAGGTATGCCGGATGTTTATCTGACGTATTATTCGCATCTTCTGATACAGAATACAAAGGACAGTTCTGTTAAGTTGGCGTCGAATTTTATTACCGAAGACGCTTCCGATGAAAGAAAAAAAATTCTTGATTTCATAGCGGCGAAAAAATGTGTTTCTGTAAGCTCAACGACCGATGGGACGTCTTCAGAGGTTATGCTATATGGCAAAGAAGACGCGGTCGTTGAGCCTTTTGAGACAAATCTTGCAGGCAAAATAGAGAACACTGTTAGCCGCGAAGAATTTTTTGAAAATTTCAAAATCGCCCAAGATTATATTGCGAAAGGCGAAATTTGTCAGATAATACTCGGAAATCGCAAAAAGATAAAGACAAAAGCAAAAGCGATAGATATTTACTGCGAAATCCGCAAAATTAACCCGTCGCCGTATATGTTTTTCTGGGAGAGAGGCGGCTATTCGCTCATTGGAAATTCGCCGGAATTGCAACTGAAAATCGAAAACCAACACATGGAAATTCGTCCTATCGGGGGGACTTCAAAGGGCAAGGGAAACAACGAAGCCGAAAGAAAAAAACTGCTTGAAGACCTCATAAACAGCCCCAAAGAACGCGCGGAACACGTTATGCTTGTAGATTTGGCACAGGACGACATAGGAGTTTACGCGGAAGACGGAACGGTAAAAGTGGATAAATTTATGATTATTGAAGAATATTCCAACGTCTTTCATATAGTGTCGATTGTAAGCGGAAAAATTCCCGAAACCTGTAATAAAATGAAGATATTTGAAGCTTGTTTTCCTGCTGGAACGCTAACGGGCGCGCCAAAAGTCAGGGCTATGGAAATTATTCAGGAATTGGAAAAATACGAGCGTGGAGTTTATGGCGGAGCGTTCGGCTTTTTTGACTTCAACGGAAATATTTTGAGTTCAATTGCAATTCGTACCGCTATTAAAATCGGCGATAACGTATATTTTCAGTCGTCGGCGGGGATTGTGGCGGGTTCTACCCCCGAAGGCGAGTGGAACGAAACAGAGTTTAAGTTGAACACAATAAAATCCGTAATGGAGAAAAAAAATGAAATTTTTGGATAATATTTTACAGCAAAAACGACTTGAAATAAGAAAAATGGAAGACGAACTTCCGAAAAAAATTCGTAAAACATATTCGTTTGCCCAATATTTGAGGGAAAATAACGATAAAATTCAGGTTATAGCCGAGCTTAAACGGGCTTCTCCGTCTTTGGGCGACATAAACATCGGCGTTGATGTTGTTGCGCAGGCAAAATCTTACGAGAAATCCGGTGCGGCGGCAATTTCCGTTTTAACCGACGACGTGTTTTTCAAAGGAAACATTGACGATTTGCGCGAAGTTGCGGCGGCGGTAAAAATTCCCGTGCTTAACAAAGATTTTATCTTGGATAAAAAGCAGATAAACCGCGCCATAAACGCAGGCGCCACAATGATTTTGCTGATTGTTGCCGCGCTCGACGAAAAAGACCTGAAATCGCTGTATGATTACGCCAAAAGTTTGGGTTTGGAAATACTCGTGGAAGTGCACGATTTGGCGGAATTGAGGATTGCTCAGAAGTTAAACGTAGAAATTATAGGCGTAAATAATCGAAATCTTAAAACTTTTGTAGTAGGTTTGGAAAACAGCATTGATTTGGCAAAAGAATTTAATGAAAACGCGCTTTACATAAGTGAAAGCGGAATTAAAACGGCTGATGACGTTAAGAGGCTCTCAAAGGATTTCAACGGAGTTTTGGTGGGCGAAACTTTGATGAAAGCGGGAGATATTGCGAGTAAAATAGAGGAGTTGCGAGTTAGCAGGTGAAAGTAAAAATTTGCGGAATAACGACAAAAGCGGCGCTTGCCGCGGCGGTTGAGGCTGGCGCGGATTTTGTGGGATTTGTATTTTTTAATAAAAGCAAGAGAAATATTTCGGTAGAAAAAGCGAAAGAATTGACTGAATTTGTGCCGCAAAACGTGAAAACCGTCGGCATTTTTGTTGATGAACCCATTGAAAGTTTGCTGAAAACAGCAGAAGATGTAGGGCTCGATATTGTTCAGTTGCACGGAAACGAAAGCAGTGATTATTGCAAAAAAATAGGGGAGCATATCCAAAAAATCAAAGCGATAAAAATTATTGACGGAGAATTCGCTCAAAACCCGTGCGATTTTTCGGAAATGCCGCTTCTTTTGGACGCTCAAAATTCGGGTTTTGGCGAAAAATTTGATTGGGAAAAGGTCGATTTAAGCAAAATTCGAGGCAGAGAATTTTTTGTGGCAGGCGGATTAAATTGCGAAAATGTTGTTTCGGCAATAAAATATTTTGCACCGTTCGCGGTTGATGTTTCGAGCGGAGTTGAGACGGACGGAATAAAAGATATTGAAAAAATAAAAAAATTTTGCAAAACAGCAAAAGGAGACACAGCAAATGTATAATTTTCCGAACGAAAAGGGGTTTTACGGCGAGTTCGGCGGGCAATTTATCCCCGAAACCTTGATGTATGCGGTAAAAGAATTGGAAGAAGTTTACAAAAAATCGCTGGAAGACAAAGATTTTCAGCGCGAATTTGACGAATATTTAAGAGAATATGTCGGGCGCGAAAATCCGCTTTATTTTGCAAAAAATCTTACGGAATTTGCAGGGGGCGCAAAAATTTACTTGAAACGCGAGGACTTAAACCACACGGGCGCGCACAAAATAAACAACGCAATCGGGCAGGTTATGCTTGCGCGAAAAATGGGCAAAAACAAAATTATCGCCGAAACCGGAGCTGGACAGCACGGCGTTGCAACTGCGACTGCGGCGGCGCTTTTCGGTATGGAATGCACAATTTTTATGGGCGAAGAAGACGTTCACAGGCAAGCGTTGAATGTTTTCAGAATGCAGTTGCTCGGCGCAAAAGTGGAAAGCGTTGTCAGCGGCTCAAAAGTGCTTAAAGACGCGGTAAACGAGGCGCTTCGGTCTTGGGTTGCGCGGGTGGAAGACACGCATTACGTTATGGGCTCGGTTTTGGGACCGCATCCGTTTCCGCAGATTGTCCGCGATTATCAGAGCGTTATCGGAAGAGAAGCGAAAGCGCAGTTTCTGCAAAAAGAAGGCAAACTTCCCGACGCGCTTGTTGCCTGCGTTGGCGGCGGGTCAAATGCAATAGGGCTTTTTTATCCGTTTGTAAATGACGAAAGCGTTCAGATGTTCGGCGTTGAGGCTTCGGGGCTGGGGCTTGGCACCGACAAACACGCCGCAACTATAGCAAAAGGGCGAAAAGGCGTTTTGCACGGTTGCCTTATGGACGTTTTGCAAGACGAAAACGGTCAAATAATGGAAGCATTTTCGATTTCGGCGGGCTTGGATTATCCGGGGATTGGTCCCGAGCATTGTCATCTTAACGATATAAAACGCGCAAAATATTTGAGTTGTACGGACGACGAAGCGCTCGAAGCGTTCAAAATCTTATGCAAAACCGAGGGAATAATTCCCGCATTGGAGAGCTCTCACGCAATTCACGCCGCAATAAAATTAGCCAAAGAACTCGGCAAGGACAAAACTATGATAGTCTGCCTTTCGGGTCGCGGCGATAAAGACGTAATACAAATTAAAGAGCGCTTTGAAAAAGACGGCACTATGGACAAATTGAAGCCGAACAATTTGAGAAGCGGGGGGCAAAAATGAATATTTTGCAAAAACATTTAAGCGAATTAAAAGCGAAAAACGAGACAATAATGGTGCCTTACATAATGGCGGGCGACCACGAAAAAGGAATTGACGGACTTGAAGAAACGATTACTTTTTTGCAGGATTGCGGCGTTAGCGCAATCGAAATCGGCATCCCTTTTTCTGATCCCGTTGCCGACGGCGAGGTAATTCAAAAGGCTGGGCTTCGGGCATTGGCAAGGAATATAAGCCTAATGGACGTAGTAAAAAAACTGCAAAAAATCAAGACGAAAATCCCGCTTGTGATAATGTCGTACTTCAATCCGATTTACAATATCGGCGTAGAAAAGTTTATAGCAGAACTTAAAGACACTGATGTTAAAGGCTTGATAATCCCCGACTTGCCGTTTGAACATAGAGAAATGGTTGAGCCGTTTTTGGAGGGTAGCGAAATTTCGCTCCTTCGCCTGCTTTCGCTGACAACTCCGAGAGAAAGGCAGAATACTTTGCTTGACGGCGCGCAAGGATTTATTTACGCAGTCGCGCTCAACGGAACAACAGGAGTAGGTCGAGAATACCGAGACGATATTTACGGGCATCTGAAATATATGACAGGCGAAAGTAAAATCCCCGTTTTGGCAGGCTTCGGCGTTTCGTGCGTTGAGCACGTGCAGAAATTCAGAGAAGTCTGCGACGGCGTAATTGTCGGGAGTTTTATAGTAAATGCTTTGCATAGCGGGGAAAAAGAAAAGGTTGCGGATTTCATTAAAAAATCAAAGGAGATTAAATGAAAATATGCGTTCTCGGCTGTGGAAATATGGGCGGTGCTATTATCGACGGTTTGCACAAATCATACGGCGAAAAAGTTAAATTTGAGATTTGGGATACCTTTGCCGCTTCCGCTGAAAAATTCACTTTTGCAAAAATCAAAGCTCCTGATTTATGGTTTGAAAACGGCGAACCCGACGTAGTTTTAGTCGCCGTAAAACCCCAAATAATTAAAGAAGCGCTCTCGGTTTTTGAAACAGTTGGGAAAAACAACGGTTGTCTATGGATTTCTATCGCGGCGGGAATAAGCATTTCCACGTTGCAAAATTTGCTTCCGCAAAACGCGAAAATCGCAAGGGTTATGCCGAACACTCCAGCGTTAATAGGGGAGGGCTGTTCGCTTTATTCGCTAAATTCTTTTTGTGATGAGAACGACAAAAGCGTGGTTGAACAAATACTCAATTCGGTCGGAATTTCGTTTGAAATCCCCGAAAGTCAAATGAACGCGGCGACGGGGCTTTCTGGAAGCGGTCCCGCGTATATTTATACTATAATAGAAGCGTTTGCGGAAGCGGGAGTTGCGGCAGGGTTGCCTTACGAAATCGCGCTGAAAAGTGCAACTCAAACCGTTTTAGGCAGTGCGAAAATGGTGCAACAGGCAGGCGAAAGTCCTGCAACGCTCAAAGCCCGCGTAATGTCGCCGAACGGAACAACGGTTGCAGGAAATACCGCTTTGGAAAACGGCGGAATTCGCGATGTTATAAAGGCGGCAGTAATTGCGGCGACAAACAGGGCGGAAGAGTTGGGGAGAAATTCATAAAGATAATAATCTGTTTTAATTAAAGAAACAGGAAATACAGTCTGTCTTTTTTTTGCTGTTTCAAAAAAACTAAACAGTGTTTAGTTTCACAAAACTTTCACAATTTTCCAAAAAACCTCGCAAATTACTTTCTCCAAATAGTATTTTACCCTCAAATATTTCGCGCATCGGGGAATTATGTGGAATTCATAAACAATCTCAGTTGCCGTGATGAGTAAGTTAAACCTGTCTTTAATTACCGCCACCGAATTTTTTTTGGGAAGGCGAAAGGCAAGGGCTCTCAGTCGGAACACCAACGCGAAATTTATTACCTTTAAACAATTTTGCTGAAGACGAAATTGCGGAAGTTTTTAAGATGTAAAAACGATACTTGGTCGATGTTTTGTCGGCTGTTGTGTTGTATTGGGCTTTGTTGTTTTTATAACGTAATGGGATTTGGCGCTCTGCCGAAACTGTTTTGTTTGTAATTTAACATTGCTTTAACTTGTTTTTAAGGAGAATTCGTATTGTGAGCAATATGAAGACAGTAGTTGTAATCGGCTCCGGAAACGGGGCGCTTATCACGGGCGCTTTTTTGGCGCAGGCGGGAGCAAAAGTCGTTGTTGTGGAACAGCACGACAGGGTCGGCGGATACGCGCATAATTTCGGCAGAAAAAATTACCGTTTTGAGTCGGGAATTCACACAGCCGCATTGGCTGAGGGCGGGGTTGTCCGCACTGTTTTGGGGCAGTTGGGCATAAACGACGAAATAAAAACCTTTGAATATCCCGAAATGTACCGCACAATTTCGCCTTACGGAACAGAAATTATGCCGTCGAACAAAGACGATGTTATCGCAAAACTTTACGACGATTACGGACATCAGAAAAAGGGCTTGGATATATATTTTTCGGATTTGGATTTGCTTTACGACGAAGTTTTTACGCTCTGGGACAAAGGAAAACGCGGGCTTTTGGACGAAGACCACACAAAAACCGACAAATTCAGGAGGCATTCTTACGGCTCGTATCTCGAACAGATTTTTGACGACGAAAAATTGCGCTTTTTCCTTTCGGGAATGTGGATGTATATCGGAATAACCCCCGGATTTGGCGAGCACATGTTCATGCAAATGCTTTTTAATTCGCATTTTCGCAACGGAACGCACGGGGTTGTCGGGGGATTTTCGTCAATTCCAAAAGCGTTGGCGAAATTTATAGAAAAAACGGGCGGAAAAATAATATTGGAAGACAAAATCGAGCGGATTTTATGCGAAAACAGGGTGGTAAAATGCGTAAAAACAAAAAACGGGCTTTCCATTGACTGCGATTTGGTGGTTTCGGGATGCTCGCCTTATAGTTTGCACCACAATTTGCTTGACGAGAATAGCCGTTCGTCCGTTTATCAGACCCGTCTTTCGCGATTGAAACCCGCCGATCCCGCCGTAATAGTGTATTTGGGAATGAAAAAAGGCTACGAAAAATACATAGATTGCTATGTCGGAATGTATTCTCGGCACAAGGACATAGACGCGCCTTACAAGCGGTTGCGCGGCGAAAATTCGGCTTTTGAATGCGACAATTTGGCAATTATGCACGGAATTCAATTTATGGCAGACCCTACAATACTAATGTTTTCTTTTGTGAAGCAGACCGACAGCCGCAACTGGAAAAACGACAAAAAAATTGTCGCCGACAAAATGATTGACGAGTTAAACGCCGTTTATCCGGGCATTAAAGAATACATAGACCTCGTGGAAATCGGCTCTCCCGACACCTGCGAAAGATACACTTTAAGCACGGGCGGCTCGATTTACGGTTTCCAAAGCCCCGGAATTCATTATCACGAGGCGAAAATGCCGATAACCACGCACATAAAAAATCTGTATCAGGTTGGGCAATGGATACGTCCCGGCTGCGGAATTTTTTCGACAACTGCAAGCGGATACACGGCGGCGCAAATGATTCTTGAAAAAAATAAATTTTAACAAAACAAAGGAGGTTTTTTATGATTAGAGACGAAAATACGCAAATAAACTACAGCGACATCGACGTTGAAATCAGCGAATTGTGTATGGCGATAAACAGAATTGCGCATTTTCAGACGGTTGAAAGTTGCTTTGGACACAGCGCTTTCGGCGACGGAACAAAAGAGGACATTATGATTTGGATTGACGTTGACAACATAAGGGCGTTGAACCGTTTTTTGCACGCGTTCAGCTGTACTTACGGGAAAATATGCACGCATTACACCGCCGACTGGAGGCTGGAAATATACAACGACAAACAAAACAGCATAGATGATTTGCTGCATTTATTGCTAAGAGGAAAAAAAACAGTGGACGTTCTCGATTGCAAAAGCTTAGCAAAGGCGATAAATTATTATGCAGATGATTGTTTAACCTGATTGCACAAAACGTATTTTTTAATGAAAAAAAAGGAGTTTTTATGTTTTTGAAACCTGTTATTATTGTTTTATTTTGCGCAATCGTTGCTTTTTCGCAAAGGATTGTCTCTCTTGCTCCGCCTGCGACAAATCAGCTTGTCGCCTTGGGCTCGGACTCTCTTTTGGTGGGGAGAACTTCGTTTTGTTTGGGCGGTGAAAACGCCTCGGTTATCGGCGATGTTATGAACATAAGCGGCGAAAGCATTATGGCGCTTAACCCCGATATTGTAATTGCGGGCGGACTTACAAACGCCTCGCTTATAGAAAGATTGCGAAGAGCAAACGTGAATGTTTTGGTGATTTTAGACCCCAAAAATTACGAAGAATTGCGCGAAAATTTCAGAAAAATCGCTGAAATTGCGAATGTTTTGCCCAAAGCGGACAGTATTTTGGCGATTACCGACAAGCGGCTTTCGCAAATGATCGAAGAAAACAAGGCGATTGAAAACCGTCCGATAATATTCGTTCAGTTGAGCGCAAATCCGATTTTTACGATAATGCGCAACACGCTGGGAAACGAAATGATAGAAGGTGCAGGCGGACAAAACGCCTTTAATCTGGAGGGCGGCGCAATGGTTTCGGCGGAGGCTGTTGTGGCGGCAAATCCCGACATAATAATAATCGCCGATATGGAAAGAATGTCGCGAAACGAAATCAGGCGGTGGTCGCGGTTCAGAAATATGTCGGCGATAAGAAGTAATGCGATTTACATTATAGACGGCTATGCAATAGGCTCGCCAACCCCCGTTTCGTTTATTGAGACGGTGGAGAAAATTCGGGGGAAAATAAACAGAAATTAGTGTAGAAAGGATAAGGTTTTTATGTATAATTGCGGCAATAACGATTATTGCCGCAAGGGAGAAATTTTAATTAAAAAAAGGAGATTTTTATGGTTTTTAAGGTAATCGCGGCGATATGGATGACCGCGCAAATTTTGTTCGCCCAAGCGGTTTGGGACGGAACGGCGAATACTGATTGGTACACGGAAACGTCGCCGTTTACTATAAATACCGCCGAAGATTTGGCGGGTTTGGCGCAGTTGGTTAACGGCGGAAATAATTTTGCGGGGCAGGTCGTTGTGCTCGGGGCAAATATTGTCTTGAACGATGTATCGAATTGGAAAGATTGGTCGGCGACCGTTGCGCCCGATAATCGTTGGACGCCGATAGGCTCAACCAATGCAAACGCTTTCAGAGGGACTTTTGACGGAAACGGCAACACTATAAGCGGCGCTTACATAAGCGCTTTGTCAAACGATCAGGCATTGTTCGGATATGTCGGCGCAGTTGTAAGCAACGTGGCGCACGGAACAATAAAAAATCTGAATGTAATCAAATCTTTTTCAAGAGGATGGGCTCGGGTTGCGGGAATTGTTGCGCAGGTCAATGCGGGCGGCAGAATTATTAACTGCTATTTTAACGGAAATGTGCAAGGCGGCGAAAACGTCGGCGGACTTGCAGGAAGCAACAGCGCCAACAACGCGGTCATAGACAACAGCCGTTCTTCGGGAACTGTAGCGGGAATATCCATACAGGGAGCGTTCTCAATGCTCAACGGAAACAATATCGGCGGGCTTGTGGGAAACAACGGCGGCGGACAAATATATAACAGCAGTTCCAATGCTTCCGTCAGCGGAAATTTGCGCTCGGGCGGACTTGTCGGCAATCAAACAGGCGCGGCGGCGATACATAACAGTTTTGCCACAGGCAACGTTTCGGGAGACAGCATTGCAGGCGGGCTTGTCGGCGGAACTTTTGTAGGTCCGATTATAAGCAACAGTTTTGCCGCGGGTAGCGTAGTATCGACAAGAGGAGCTGCCGGCGGACTGGCGGGAATAGTTTCGGGAACAGGCGTGTTTAACAGTTTTTACGACAGTCAGACAAGCGGTCAGGCGGGCGCAGGTATAGGCAAAACCACGGCTCAAATGCAAAGTTTGGATTTGATAAACGCCTTAAACGGTTTCGGCGCTATTATAACAATTCCCGAAAATCATAACGTATCGATAAGAAAATGGAACTATTATCCAAGCGCTTATCCCGTCTTTGGCAACGAAAATCTTGAAGTTAAAACTGTTGACGACTTTTTTGCGGGCGACGGAACGGAAAACGACCCGTGGATAATAAGCGAAAGAGAGCATTTGACGTATTTTTCGGCGTTTATAAATATGGCGACCCCTGCAACTTTTGAGGGACGACACTTTAAACTCGGCGCGGACATAGAACTCAACGATAATTCGGCGACGGATTGGCATAACTGGGAAACCGCTCCTCCCGCTAACGTCTGGGTTCCGATAGGAACAGGCACGGGCGCTACCGCCAGCAGACAATTTCGCGGAACATTTGACGGCAATTTCCATACTATAAGCGGCGTTTATATGAATTCCGCGGGCGGGAGCGGTCAGGGATTGTTTGGAAACGTCGGGGTTGCAGGAACAATAAGAAACCTCGGTTTAATCAATTCTTACATCAGGGTTAACGACTCTTGGGTCGGCGGAATTGTCGGCGACCTTGCAGGAAGATTGGAAAACAGTTTTTCAACGGCTTGGGTAGCGGGAATAAATTGGGTTGGCGGACTTGCGGGCAGACCGATGGGTATTGCGGCTCTTATAATCAACAGTTATTTTGACGGCACGGTCGAAGTAATAGGAACAAACGCTACTCCGACTATCGGCGGGATTGCAGGAGGAAATACCGCCACGGCTAATCCGCAACCAAGAATAGAAAACAGTTATTCTACAGGCAGAATATTGATGAACGGAACGGGAGCGCAGTCAAATATCGGCGCTATTGCAGGAAACATCAATCAGGTGCAAGTTGTGAACAGTTATTTTGACAGAGAAATAACCGAGCGAAACGCAGTCGGGGTCGGCGTTAATATCAACGCCAACGCCGCGCAATTCACGGAAAATCTGAGATTGCAAAGCGACATTTTCGCCGCTTGGGACTTTGACGCCGTTTGGGCTTTTGACCCAAGAAAAAACAACGGTTATCCGCATTTGCGGGGCTTTATTTATGCCATAGACCCGAGAAATCCCGAAGAAATTTGCTTTGAAAGAGGCGAAATCTGGTGCGAAGACGAAGAAAATTGCATTAGTTTGCCCGACGAAGAACTCAAACAAAGATGCGAAGAAAATCCCGATTTCGTTTGGTGCGAAGTTCTTAACAGATGCAGACCGAGAGTTGATTGGTACGACGGCAAAGAAAGCCCGTTCGTGATTTTGACGGCAAACGGTTTAGAACGTCTTGCGTTTTTAGTGAACGAAGGAATTGACGATTTTGAAGGCAAAACGGTAAAATTAGGCGCGGATATTACATTATCGGGAAATTGGGCTCCGATAGGCAGAAATGCAGAAAACCCTTTTGGCGGAATTTTTGACGGACAAAGCAATACGATTTCGGGCTTAACTGTCGCTCCGACAATGTTTGCAGGATTGTTCGGCTATATAACAGACGGACAAATAAAGAACGTAAATCTTGTAGAGGCGAACGTAAAAGCGGCGCAGTCGGGCAGAAGCTATGCGGGAATTTTAGCGGGCTTCTACAATTCCGATAAAACCATAGAAAACGTTTTTGTAAGCGGAACGGTTTTAGGTCAAGGCGGAACAAGCAGCGCCGATACCGACGCCTCTTTTGCGGGCGGTTTAATCGGTTGGGCAAACAGCGATAATCTAATAATCCGAAACAGTCGAGTAAATGCAAGCGTTTTGAGCCCTGCTACGGGGCAAGGAACGGGCGGCGGCGGTATTCGTTTGGGCGGATTTGCGGGATATTCGCACGGAAATAATCTGCTTATCGAAGAAAGTTTTGCGAATGTGAATATTTCGGGCGTAGCTCAACGCATAGGCGGCTTTGTAGGACAAGCGCAAAGATCGATTATTATCAGAAACAGCCACGTAAACGGAAACATTAACGCCGCCCACTCGTCTGTTTCGGCAGGCGGATTTATAGGCGTTGCCGCGTATTTGGCAGAAATAGAAAACTGTTATGTTCGCGGAAATTTCACCGGCGGTTTTGCAACAAGACCCGCCGCAATAATCGGAAATGCAAACTCCCCCGACATAACGGCGACTTCCGTATTCTTCGACTTGACGACAGCCGACTTGGCAGTAGGCAACATTTCTGCAGAAATCAACGGAATTGATGGCGTATTACCCGCCGCGTTAAAAAACAAGGCAACTTTCGACGACTGGGATTTCGACGATATTTGGGCAATCAACGTACATATAAACGGCGGCTTTGCGCATTTGCAGGAATTTGCGGCTCACTACGAACATACACCCTGCGTTGCAGAAAATTGGACTACAACCAAAGAGCCAACCTGCACCGAAGACGGCGAGGAAGCAAGAATTTGCACCATTTGCGGAAAAACAATAGAAACGCGACCAATCCCGCAATTAACCGATGGTTCTTGCAACCCCAATTTTATCCGCGACCGAAATCCGACCGACATCAGATACGGCATTTTGCTCGAAAACGCAATAGTCTCGGATATTGCAAGAATTTCGGTGATAACTCCCGAACTCGCGCAAATAACCCTGCGAATTTTGGATGTTTTGGGGAATGTTGTATTTACGGAAACCTCCGTAGGGGCGGGTTTGAAACCCGCCCGTACAAACGCCGCCGATAACGCCATCATCTGGAATTTAACCAACCAATCAGGTCGTTTCGTCGCCAACGGAACGTATCTGATTATAGTTGAAGCGAGAGGTATCAGCGGAAAAATTCACACATATTCCACCCGAATTGGCGTAAATCGATAATTGTTCGCCAAATTGCTGTAGGGGCGGGGTCTGCCCGCCCAAAACGCGCAAAACCAAACGGGACTAAACGGAAAAATATGGACGGATAAACAGGGCGGGCAGACCCCGCCCCTACACAAAACAGGAGAAAAAAAATGATAAAACGCTTATACCTATTAACCGCCTTATTTGCCGCGACGGTTTTCGCCTCTTTCGGCACGGACATCACATTCCAAAAAAACATATCTTTAATCGAATACCAATCGGTAAGCCCGCATATCGTTCATCTTCAGGACGTTAAACATCACAACGGAAAAATTTACGTCGCCTTGCATTATCTCGATAACGCTTTTCAGCCCGCGGCAAATTCACTGATTTTGGAAATGGACGAAAGCGGAAATGTTTTGCGTGAATTTACGAGCAATTTTGCGAACGTATATCAAATTCTTTTTCGCGGCAACAGTTTATTTGTAATCGACCGAGGCAGTTGGCTTGGCGGCGTTGCGGGCGGAATAACAAAAATCGACCTCGAAACCGAAGTTAAAACCACAATTTTGGACGGAAACACAGAGGGCAGAAGTCCCATAAAAATGGAATTTGCTTCGGACAACAGCGGTTTTTTGTTAATGGGCGGCGCTCATTGGGGCGACGAAACAATAGCAAAATTTACTTTGAACGGCAATACAATAAGCTTGGATTACAACGCCGTAAGCACAATGAGAAGCATAACTTCGATTTCGTTAAATACAACGACGAATAATTTATGGTTTGCAAGGGGAAGCAGGGTTTACAGATATTGCCTAACAAGCGAAACCATAGAATTTAACACAATAACAACCCAGCCAACCCAAGAAATAATATCAATCGGCGACATAACGCTGACCATAGAAAGCAATTTTACGGCGGGAACTTACGGCGTAATAATTTCGGACAGCTACACCCGAAAATCGGTAATCGACGGCGACGCAGGCGGCGGCTTTGCAGACGGAAATTTTTACATCCTCGAACGAAGCGGTTCGGGCAGATTGATACTTTTAAGTCCCAGCGGCGAAATAATCAGACAATTTCCTTTTGACACCCGCTTTTTCAACCCTCACGGCGTTGCAGGAAACGGGAAAGGCAATATTTTCGTCGGCTCAAAAGAAGAACTCGCGCTTGCTGTTTTTGCTCTCGAAGGATTTGAAGTTCCTCCAACCTTAATCAGAAACAATCCTCCGCGCAACACTCGATACGGAATTTTGTTGAAAAATCCCATCGTTTCCGATGTTGCGAGAATTCGCGTAAAAACTCCCGAGCCTGCAAGAATAAACCTGCGAATATTTGATGTGTTGGGTAATGTTGTGTTTTCGGTGGACGATGTAGGGGCGGGTTTCAAACCCGCCCCTACGATAGATGGTGCTATCTTCTGGAATTTAACCAACAACAACGGACGACGCGTCGCCAATGGTGCGTATCTGATTATAGTTGAAGCAACGGGTATCAGCGGGAAAATTTACAGGTATCGGGCGAAAATCGGTGTAAACGGGCGCTGAATGTGCCCGTGTTATTTTATTTTCACATTTTTTCACTTATTCTTAATTAGGATGAAAAAATATTTCGCCCTTAATTTTCTCTCCACCGCTCTTTGGCAAATATTATATTACTATTCTAAAAGGAGGTAGTATGACCACAATAACTTTTCGTGTAGAAGATGAATTGAAATACAGGTGCAAATCATTGCTTGAAGAACAAGGCACAACTATTTCACAAGCATTAAAGAAATACCTTGCTCTTATTGTGAACGAGGGTTGCGTGCGCGTAGGCGAAATTCCCAATGAAACTACATTATCGTCAATTAGTAAAACTCAAGCAGGCGTTGGAGTTAAAAGATTTAAGTCATCGCAAGATTTGAAAAGTCATTTGTTGAGTTTGTAAGACAATGAAAGATATAGCAATTTCCGATAGATTCGAAAAAGACTGGAAAACGCTTGCCAAGAAGCGATACAATTACGATGAATTGAATGCCGTGTTAGAGTATCTCGAAAAAGGAGAAGCGTTGCCGCGAAAATACAAAGACCATTCATTGCGTGGAGATTTACAAGGGTATCGCGAGTGCCACATTCGTGAGAATTGGTTGTTGATGTATTCGACAGACAAACAAAATGTAATTCTTGAAAGGACCGGAAGTCACGACGAGTTATACAGAAGAGGAAAACGCTAAAATAAGAAAATCACTTTATTTTCACATTTTTTTGCATATTCATTAAGGCATATATTATTTTCTCGCGCAAAATCTAAATCTCGGCTTAATATAGCCGATTTTGCAAAAAGGGGTAAAATGGGCAAAATTATGAAAAATCTCATAAATTTCAAGGATACTCTTGACAGGAGTATAAGGTCGAAATTACTCTCTCTCTCTCTCTCTCTCTCTTAGTACCTGTATTTTTAACAAGCGCAAACAAATCTCACATATATATAAATATATATGTGGACAAATCATATACATTTACTTTTCTCAAAACATTAAACCTGTAAGGAGGTATTCTTTATGAGAAAATTTAGTGGGGTAGCAATGCTATTTGCCTTTGTGGCATTCATTGCTTTTTTGGTCGCTTGTTCCAGTGATGACAAAGAGGACAAAGGACCAGACGGATTGGGCGCTCCCGTTAGGACGGAAGCGATATTGGTGGGTGGCTTAATAGAAGTCATCTGGGGTGAAGTAGCGGGAGCTGTTGAGTACAATGTGTATCGTAGCAACAGTGAAGGCGGCGAGCTTAGCTTTCGCTTAATCGCTGTAGTTCCTGACACGTTTCACCTTGACGCGTCAGGGTCGGCGCTCGCAAGGTACAGAGTTGCCGGAGTTTGCGCTAACGGGAATGAAGGCGCTATGTCCGCTGTTTTCTCGGCGCCGTGCGTAAGTCTCGGAGCGGTGAGCAATCTCAACGCAGTTGCAGGTACGTTTGGCGGCGAATTGGGAATTCGGCTTGATTGGACAAATGTTAACGGTGCAAATCGTTATTTTTTGTTTTACAGCAACAGCCCTATTACTATCGGCTCCGTTGACAACGAGGAAGTAGTTGAAAGCAACGTCCGTATTGAAGCAGTGCACGGCAGCAGTTTTACGCTCGGAAATGTAGAGCCTTCGGAAACTTACTACTTTAGAGTAAGAGCGGCGAGCGACTGCGGATTGGGCGCTTTCTCGAATATGGTTGACGTGTCAACGGGATGCTTAGGACCCGACGCGCCCGAGGGATTGACTGCGACTGCATTAACTCCGACTTCTATAAGAGTAAACTGGAATGCGGCAGAAGACGCAACCGAATATATTTTGCAATGGGGAACTTGGCAAGGCGGGTGGTTTAGCCCCGCAGGCAACATAACGCTCAGCGCATTAACGCATACCCTTATTGTTAACGCGGGAACTTTTTTTCAATTCAGAATTGCCTCAATAAACGAATGCGGACAGGGCGTGTGGACAACCGATACCACTGTTTCTGCTCAGACCGGATGCGTTAGCGCTCCCGCAACTGTAAGCGGTATAGCGGCAAGCGGAGTGTCTCAAACGAGCATAGAAGTTTCTTGGAACGAAATCAACGACAGAACGGTAATCGCTTATCAGGTATTCCGCAGTACAGTGGAAAACGGAATATTTACGCCTATCGGAAGAGTTGAAGGCAGAGAAAACACAAGATTTACAAACACCTTAACCGAAGCGGAATTGACGGCAAACACACCTAGCAGAATAACTTATTTCTACAGAGTTGTAGCAATAAACAGCTGTGGAACAGGCAATGTAAATACTTCAGGCTCAGCCAATGCAAGAATTCTTGCTCCGCGTCTTGAAGAAGGCACATTTCCGATTGTGGACAGCGTTGCGGCAGTTCTTAACAGAACGAACAACACAATAAGAATTTCTTGGGCTCGAAACGTTAACGCCGATACTTACGAAATTCAGCGCAGAACAGGCACAGACACGACTTGGATGAACGTAGGCACAACCGATAGAATTGAATTTACTGACTTAAACCTTGCGCCGCTTACAAATTATTCATATCGTGTAAGAGCAAGAAATTCGCACAGCCAAGAAAGCGAATGGTCGGCAATTGTAAGCGCGAGAACCGAATGTCTGACACCGGAGCAAGTGAGTATAACGTCGTCGTCGCTTACGTCTGACAGAGTGCAAATCTCTTGGACTGCCGCAAGAAATGCGGAACAATACGAAGTGTTTCGCGCAGTCGGAAGAAACAGTACCGTATTCGAAAGTCGCGCAATTGTTATAGGTACGGAATTTATAGACGCGAATTTGGATTCGACTGTTTTTTATCAATACTATGTAATAGCGATAAACTCGTGTGCAAGAAGCGCAATGTCGAGCATCGTAGAAGTATTTACAGGCTCTAATTGTGAAACGCTTTTGCCAGCGCCTTGGAACGGAAATGCAAGAGCGTCTTCTGCGACATCTATGATGGTTTCTTGGGGAACTGTACCAAACGCAATCGCCTATAACGTATATCGCGGATTAACCGCTAATGTGCAATCGGCAGTTCGCGTGTCAGGCGAAAATCCTGTTAGAGGAACATCTTGGGAAGACAGAGGACCGTTAAACAGAACGACCGAATATTTCTATTTTGTTTCTTCCGTTAATGTTTGCAATCTTGCGGGCAACAGAGGATTTGTAGCTTCCGGAATAACTTGCCGAACACCTGCACAAGTAGTCATTACCGATATCGAAGCAAGCCTAACCGAAAATTCTTTAACAATTCGCTGGGACAATGTTGAGGGCGCTACAGGTTATATGGTAGAGCGTTCGGAAGCTGTCGGCGGTCAGTGGGATACAATTGCGGCAAATTTTCGCACGGGCACGCCATCTGTTGACTTTACGCAATTTGTTGACAGAGATTTGGAAAGAAGTACCCGTTATTGGTACAGAATAACCGCGCTAAATGACATTTGCTTAGTAGAAGAACTTCCTACATTCGGAATTCCGTCGGAAATTCAAAACGGACGAACAAGAGCTGCGGAACTTTCGGCAATTACAGATCTTGCGGTAGCTTTGCCTTCAATTACTACAACTAGTGTTGGGCTCAATTGGGTAAGAGCGGCGGATACTAACGTAGTTGATTACCTTGTGCGCATATTTAACGCTCAAACGAGTACGGTAATCTTAGAAAGAGTTGTTCCTCAGGAGAATACCGGAGATCGTATTTCTGCGACAATATCCGACTTAACACCCGGAACAAACTATCTTTTTGTAGTTTTCGCTCGTGATGAAGAAAGAAACGAAAGCCCCGCGTCAAATGTGGCTTCGGGAAGCACAATAGCGCTTCCGACAGTGAGAAATCTTGCTGTAAGAACAGGCGAAGGCAGAATTACCGAAACTTCAATCGAACTTACGTGGGATAGAATACACGATACTACGGTGTATATCGTACGTATAACAGACGTTTTGGAAGGGTCATCTGATGAAATTGAAGTTCGTCATCCCGAAGCAGGAAATCCGACGACGAAAATTGAAGACTTAATACCCGGAACAAACTATAGTTTTGTAGTTTTTGTTCGCGACGGCAGTCATGACGGACTTAACTCAAACGTAATTGCCGCAAGCACAACTGCGCTTCCGACGGTGAGCAATCTTGCGGTAAGAACAAGCGAGGGTGAGGGTATGATTACAAAAACTTCAATTGAACTTACTTGGACAAGAGTGGGTATCGCCACAAATTATGTTGTGCGCATAACGGATGCTTTAACAGGTGATCCTGTCGGAGGAGACCGCGTGGTTCTTCAGACTGCAACAGGAATTAACCCGACGATGAAAATTGAAGGCTTAACTCCCGGAACAGACTATCGTTTCGTAGTTCTTGTTCGTTATAGCGGTCATCTCGGACTTCCCTCAAACGTACTTTCCGCAAAAACAACAGAGCTTCCGACGGTTAGCGGTCTTGCGGTAAGAGCAGACGGTATTACCGAAACTTCAATCAGCCTTACGTGGACAAAAGCGGAAACTACTGCAGATTATGTTGTGCGCATAACAAACGCTTCAACAGGCACGTTTGCAGAGCACGTTGCCGTTGCTAATGATTTTGAAGCAGGAGTTCCGATGATGGTGATTAGAGGTTTAATTCCCGGAACACTCTATCATTTAGTAGTTTTTGTTCGTGATGGCGGTCATGATGGACTTCCCTCAAACATACTTTCCGCAAGCACAACAGCGGCTCCGACGGTGAGCAATCTTGCGGTAAGAACAGGTGAGAATATGATTACCGAAACTTCGATTGAGCTTACGTGGGCAAGAGTGGGCGATATTAACACAGATTATGTTGTGCGCATAACGAACACAATAACCGGCGAGCCTGTCGGAGGAGATCGCGTGGTTTCTCAGTCTGCAGAAGAGAATCTGACGACGAGAATTGGAGGCTTAACTCCCGGAACAAGTTATGATTTCGTAGTCTTTGCTCGTTATCGTGGTCATCTCGGACTTCCTTCAAACGTACTTACTCAAAGCACAACAGCGCTTCCGACTGTTAGCGGTCTTGCGGTAAGAGAAGGCGAGAATATGATTACCGAAACTTCAATCAACCTTACTTGGACAAGAGCGAATGTTGCCACAAATTATCTTGTGCGCATAACAAACGTTTCAACAGGGAACATTGAAGAGCGCACAGTTTCTCAGCCTGCAGAAGGAAACCCGACGACGGAAATTGGCGGCTTAATTCCCGGAACAAGCTATCGTTTTGTAGTTTTAGCTCGTTTAGGCGGTCATAACGGACTTCCCTCAACAGCACTTACTCAAAGCACGACAGCAATTCCGATGGTGAGCGGTCTTGCGGTAAGAACCGGTGAAGGTATGATTACCGAAAATTCGATTGGACTTACTTGGACAAGAACGGGCGGCGCTAACATATCGTATATTGTGCGCGCAACTAACGCTTCAACCGGTGATTTTGTTGGAGAATATACAATTTCTCAGCCAGCAGAAGGAAATCCGACGACGGTAATTAGCGGTTTAATTCCGGCAACAACCTATCGTTTCGTGGTTTTAGCTCGTTCAGGCGTTCATAACGGACCTCTCTCTGCCGCAATTACGCAAATAACTGCAGGAGAGCCGTGTTTATCCCTCGCTCCCGCACCTACTAACTTTAGAGCGACAAACGTAGGCAACGGATTTGCCGAGTTCGCATTCGACGAAGTTGTCGGAGCAACACGCTATCAGTTTAGATACGATGCCTTTTGGTTTGATGGTTTTAATTGGCATCCTGCGGGCGGAACAACAATTTGGCAAAACATTACAAACAGAGAGTTTCGTATTCAAGAACCAATAGGTCGTCTGGTTAATGTGCAGGTAAGAGCCATTGACCCTTGCGGAGAAGGTATTGTAGCGCGAGTTGAGGGTATAACATTGTGCGGAACTTTGGCAATGCCTAATTTGGGGCTTATCGGTAGCGGCAATGGTTGGGCTCAAATTTCGATTAGTCAGGTCTCAGGAGCTGAGCGTTATGAGTTTCGAGTTGTTGGTGTTAGCGATTGGGAAGATATCGGCAACACTACACAATTTCAAACCAATAATTTTATAGGTCTTAATCCCGGTCAGTACGAGATAAGAGTAAGAGCCTTTAACTCGGTTTGCGGAGCGGGCGAAGAAGCAAGTATTTTCGTTAATATGTGCGACGCTGCGCAGGTAAACATCGCTGGTCATCTTGATCAATGGATAGGGGGTGAAATTTCCGCATATGTATGGCATAACAGCAGTGTAAGCGCCGCTCAGTTTAGAGTTTCACAACAGCCAACTTCCGGTTGGCTACCAACCATTCAGGGTAATTTTGACGGTTCGTTCTACTTTTTCCACCATCAGGTTTCTTCATCGGGAACTTGGTTTGCTGAAGTAAGACTTCAAAATGTTTGCGGCGTTTGGGGCGATTGGGTGTCTTTAGGAAGTACTTTTGTTCCTTAATAGCAGATTAAACTATACGGAGAAATTCCGTTTTGGTTAATCGTCAGTAAGGAACAGGCAGTTTTGCCTGTTCCTTTTTTTTGTTTTGCATTTTTCCTCTTTTGGCGGTTTTGTTGGCGGGGCAAATAGTATTTTGTATTAAAGATTTGCAATATTTGGAGGTAGATTATGGAAAAATGGGAAATAGAATTAGCTGAGATTAGAGCTATAATGGCGGAAACTGCGAAGAAAACAGCCGAAACCGCAAAGTTAATGGAAGAGAACGCAAAAGGTTTTGCGGAGATGAGAGCATCGCAGGCGGAGATGAGAGCATTGCTACAAGAAGAGAATGCAAAAGATTTTGCGCGTATAGAAAAGCAACAAGAAGAGAACGTAAAAGGTTTTGCGCGTGTAGAAAAGCTACAAGAAGAGAACGCAAAAGATTTTGCGGAGATGAGAGCATTGCAAAAAGAAGAGAACGCAAAAGGTTTTGCGGAGATAAGGGAGATAAGAGCATTGCAAAAAGAAAACGAAGCAACGCGTAAGAAATACGCCGAAGAAGCAGAAAAACGCTTACTGAAACTTGAAGCACTTGTTGGCAACACCGTAAAAAACATAGGTTTTTCCGCCGAAGAGTTTTTTCAGAATGCCTTTGCCGAAACGCTTACGTTTGCAGGTGTTAAATTCGACAAAATGTATCCCAACTGGCAAATCGTCGGAAAAGAAAGTTGCGAATTCGATATTGTTTTAGTAAATGGAGAGTCGGCGGCGCTCATAGAAGTTAAAAACCGTATTCATCCCAATTTTATAGATGAGATGATGACCGAAAAACTTGTACAATTCAAAAAACATTTTAAGGAAATCCCCAATCCCAAAATATATTTAGGTATCGCAGGGCTTTCTTTCCCCAAAGCAACCGTAGAAAAAGCAAATAAATACGGAATAGGCATAATAAGCCAAAAAGGAAACTCAATAGAAGTAAATACCGATTTTGTGAAAGAGCAATAACGGAGAATTTTCTGCTTTTTGCATAAAGTTTGTTT
>WRAZ01000025.1 GCA_009779925.1 Chitinivibrionia bacterium | reverse complement strand
TCTCCATGTTGCGCAAACTCCAAAAAAGGAGCGAGTATATTCCATGTTTTTATATTCGCTCTATTGGGGGCGGTGCTTTCTGTTGTTATTTTGCACCATCTTCATAGGGGCAGACACTTTTTTGTTATTTTGTGTTTGCCTCTTATTTCCCAAAAGAACAGACGGAGTTGTTGCCGTCTGTTCTTTTTTTTATGAAGAAATAACGCATTTTCGCAGAAAAACGAGAAAAATGAGAGGCAAGCGTCGCCCAAATATTATTTTATCGGATAAATAGCGGCAGAAGGAGAGAAAATGAAAGATAAATATAAGCTAACAATAGAACAAAACATTTTTTTGGCTAAAAAACAATTAGTCGAAAATATATATTGCAGTGCGAAACTTGAGGGACTAAACACTACTTTTCCTGAAACTCAGACAATTTTAGACGGAGTTAATATTCCGAGCATTACCCTTGATGATATTACTACAATTTTAAACCTGAGAGACGCTTGGCGATTTGTAATGAAAACAGCACAAGACGAACTTGTGCCGGAGTATATCTGTAAAATAAATGAGCATATAAGCAGAAATGAGTCGCTTGAATGGGGAACTTTAAGAAAAGGAAACGTCGGTATTTCGGGGACAGATTATATTCCCGCAATTCCGACTGAGGAGAAAGTGGCAGAAGAAATCGGCAAAATATTAAGGGCAGAAGTTTCTCATACCGAAAAAGCATTAAAAATGTTTGCATATATAACAAGAAGCCAATTGTTTTGGGACGGGAACAAACGAACTGCTACTCTTGCCGCAAATAAAATTCTGATAATGAACGGAGCGGGTATTTTTAAGATTAAAGAAGTGAGCATTCCTGCTTTCAATAAGCATTTAACAGATTATTACAATTCGGGCAACGACGAGAAACTGTTAAACTTTCTTTATGACGACTGTATTTACGGATTAACTATTGAATAGTATGTGAAAAAACCTTGCAGATGATAATGTTTGTTCTTTTTTTATGAAGAAAAATCACAAAAACGTTGTATTTTTAATAAAAAATCACAAACGCCTTGTGCAATAACGTATTTTATGCACGGAAATTTTACGCCGAAAGGGGAATACGGATTTAATAACTATGATAAAAATAAAATTCATATATCCGAAATTTTACAAATTCTTAGAGGCAAGACCCGAACTTGCAGAGTTTCCCGCCATAGCGGCTACTTGGGCATACACTATGCCGCCGTCAATGGCTATCCCGATTTTGGCAAAGCTATGCGACTCTCAGTCCGACATTCAGTATCATATCCAAGACCAAAACGTCGAAGAGATAAATTTTAACGACGACAGCGATATTATCGCAATAAGTTTTTTTACTCCGCAGGCGGCTAAGGCTTACGAACTCGGCGATAAATTCCTGTCTCTGGGAAAAACTGTATTTATGGGCGGAATGCACCCCTCAATGATCCCCGACGATGTTCAACCGCATTGCACTTCGCTTACGGTAGGGGAGGGCGACACCGTATTTTTGGAGCAAATAGACGATTACAGAAAAGGACGGCTTAAACCTCGCTATCAGGCGGCGGATTTTCCGACACCCGAAGAAATCGTTCGTCCCAAAAAAGGAATTTTTGAAGTAGAAAAAAAATACGATTGGCACGCCTCGCTTGTTAGTGTCACGCGCGGCTGTCCTTTTAGTTGCGAATGGTGCAATATCCCGATTTATCAGGGGGAGCGCACACGTCTTCGCCCGATGGACGAGGTAGTGGAAGACATTCGCGAACTGAGCGGACAAGAGTTTTATGTCACCGACGATATGATAATGCTGAACCGTCCGCGAATAACAAAATACGTTATGGAATTGTGCGACAAAATCAAGGATTTCAACGTAAAAATGTTCCTTTCCTGCTCGCCTGCAATGAACAGCAATCCCGAATTTTTGGATAAAATTTCCGAAGCGGGCGCAAAAAGTATGTACACCGTTTTTGCAAGCGACCCTTTCAGCGCGCGCTTTTACGAAGGCGACAAAAACGTCTGGAACAAATGCGTGGATTTGGTTAAACAACTCGAAGACAGAGGCATAAGATTTTTCGGCTCGTTTGCGGTAGGATTTGATTGTTGCCACGAAGACCAGTTCGACAAAATTTTGGAGTTTTGTCGTGTAGCCAATGTTAAAACGGCGGAGTTTTTTATAGCAACTCCTTGGCCCAACACTCCGATGTTCAAACGTTTGCAGGCTGAAAATCGTCTGTATATGCCTATAGATTGGTCGAAATACAACGCGGCAAACGTCGTTTTTAAGCCGAAACATACAACCGAACAGCAACTTAACGACGGTTTCGTATATGTATGGAAAGAATTTTTTAAGGACGCAAACCATTTGGATTCGCTTTCGAGTTTCACAATGAATACGGACAAAATACTCCAATCACTCGAATACTCGCAGGAAGTTAAAGACGCGGTTCAAAGAGGGCTTGATCGTCTGAAAAGCGGAGAAACCAATTAAATCAGTATAAAGAAAAGGAGAACTATAAAATGAACCAAAGAATAGTGATTACAGGGTTGGGAACTGTAAATCCCTGCGGAAACAATGTGGCGGATTTTTGGGATTCTCTCAAAAACGGAAAAAGCGGAATAGATAATATATCTTTGTTTGACACTTCGGACTTGCCGACAAAAATCGGCGGCGAAGTAAGAGGCGTTAATTTTGAAGATTTTGTTGATGCAAAAGAAGTTAACAGAACAGACCGCTTCATTCTTCACGCGATTGCCGCAAGCGAAGAAGCGGTAAAAGACGCAAATCTTATGGACGCAAGTATTGACCCCGAAAGAGTGGGCGTAATTATTTCGTCGGGTATAGGCGGTCTTAATTACCTCGAAACCGAGGCAGGCAAACTTCTCGAAAAAGGACCTCGTCGTGTTTCGGCATTCTTTATTCCTATGATGATTGCGGATATGGCAAGCGGTATGGTTTCAATGAAATACGGATTTAAGGGACCCAATTACTGCGTAGTATCTGCCTGTGCTTCGGGCGCGCACGGAATTGGCGACGCTATGCTTGCACTGAGAGCGGGAATGATGGATGCTTGCGTTTGCGGCGGCACGGAGGCATCGCTGACACGTCTTGGCTTTGCAGGTTTTTGCGCAATGAAAGCAATGAGCACCCGAAACGAAATTCCGCAAAAAGCAAGTTCTCCCTTCGACCTTAACAGAGATGGTTTTGTAATGGGCGAAGGCGCAGGAGTTTGCGTTTTGGAAACGCTCGAACACGCACAAAAACGCGGCGCAAAAATATACGCGGAAATAGTAGGCTACGGCGCAACAGGCGACGCGTATCACCTCAGCAGTCCTGCTCCCGAAGGAGAAGGCGCACAGCGAGTAATGAAAATGGCGCTGAAAACCGCAGGTATGCAAACAACAGACATCGATTACATTTCGGCACACGGGACATCGACCCCGCATAACGACAGAAACGAAACGATTGCCATACAAAAAGTATTTGGCGACCACGCGCAAAAATTGTCTATCAGTTCAATAAAATCAATGACGGGACACTTGCTCGGCGCCGCGGGCGGAACTGCTTTTGTAGCATTAACAAAAACTGTTTCCGAGGACATCATACCACCCACAATAAACTACGAAACACCAGACCCCGAATTAACGCTTGATTACACTCCGAACAAGTCAAAAAGCAAAATTGTAAACGCGGGAATGTGTAATTTGTTTGGTTTTGGCGGACATAACTGTTCTTTAATCGTAAAAAAATTTGTCGGTTAGTTAAGAAACAGAATAATGAAGCAGGGTAATTTTTTTGAGAAGATAAATAATGTAATTTTAAGTTATACTCAAAAAAAATACTCTGTAGATATTGTCGGCGGCGATTTAGCCAAAAACATAGGCGAACTTCAAAAGGCGCTCGGCTATAATTTCAGAAACATCGGTCTGCTTTTTCACGCGCTTACTCACAAATCGGCTATTGTGCCCGAAAAGGATAATGCCGCGCTCGGCTCAAACGAACGCTTGGAACTTTTGGGCGATTCAATACTTGCTTTTCTGCTTATTGAAGAATTGTATATCCGTTATCCCAAATACACCGAAGGGGAAATCAGCAAAATAAAGTCGCTTATTGTCAGCCGAAAAATTATCGGAGAAATCGCAGAGAGTATGAACATTATGGACGCGATGATTTTGGGTAAAAGCTACGAAAAACTAAAAAGTGTAAAAACAGACGTTTCTTCAAACGCTTTAGAAGCGCTTATTGCGGCAATTTATCTGGATAGCGGAATAGACAGCGTGCGTAAAGTTTTGAAAGATAAACTTTTTCCGCAGATAGAAATGCTTGTAGAGTGCGAAGATAACATAAATTACAAAGCAATTGTTTTAGAATACGCTCAGAAAAACAAAATTTCAGACGTAAAATACGACATAATTTCACAAAGCGGTCCCGACCACTGCAAAATATTCACCGTAGAAATAGAAATCGACGGAAAAAAATACGGAACTGCAAGCGGTAATTCTAAAAAATGCGCAGGTCAACTGGCGGCAAAAATCGCCGCCGAGAAATTAGGCTTACTGGATAATGTGTGATATATTAGACTTCTTGCGAAATCTAAAAAAACACGAATGATTTTCCGTAGGGGCGGGTCTGAAATGTGTATGCGTGTAGGGGCGGGTTTGAAACCCGCCCTTACTTATTTTATTCACGTCATTTATCTGCTTTTAGATGATTATCAATTTCGGAATTGTCGCCATTTTCGGGCAGAACTATCTTAATCTCTTCAATTCTCTGAGCGTCCATTTTTGAAATTATCAATGAAATACCTTTAAACACAAGCTCTGTTCCCTGTTTAGGCACGCTTCCGTGTTCGTGATAAAAAAGTCCGCCCAAGGTGTTGTAGTCTTTGCCGTCGTCATAGTCGAAACGCGTATGAATTTTTTGCTCCAAATCGTCAAGTTCTATGTGCGGGTCAACTAAAAATGTCCGCTCGTCAATCTTTTGTACCGATGACGCTTCTTCGTCGTGTTCGTCTTCTATGTCGCCGACTATTTCCTCGATAATGTCTTCCATTGTGACAATTCCCGCCGTTCCGCCGTATTCGTCCACAACTATGGCAATGTGGCAACGTTTTTTCTTCATATCTTCCATCAGATTAGTCAGCGACTTGCTTGCGGGAATGTAATACGGCTCTCTTATAACTTGACGAAGCGACCAGTTTTCATTGCTCAGAGTTTCGGCTTTGGAAACCCATTTCACAAGGTCTTTTACATTCAGAATTCCGACGACAGAGTCGATAGTATCTTCGTACACGGGTATGCGCGAATGTCCTTTTTCGCTCATTTGGTCGAGCGTTTCTTTGAGGGTGGCTTTTATCGAAATCGCTACAACGTCAATTCGCGGCACCATAATCTCTTTTGCGCAGGTTTCGCTGAATTCAAAGATATTGTTTATCATATCTTTTCCTTCTTTTTCCAAACAGGTTTCGGAGTCGGAAGGCTCATTTAGCTTATTTAATTCTTTTGAGGTTAAAAAGCTGTATTTTTCTTCGTAATTCATCGCTTTAAGTAATGAATTCAACACCAAATACATAGCAGGCACCACTAATGAGACTGTTAAGATTATTCGGTTTATGTTGTAGAAAATGTAAATCGGCGCAAGCAGGGGACTTGCGTATTTAATTGCAAATGCGCGCGGAATTGAGTAGCACATAAATCCTGCAATAATCGCTGTTGTTATCGTACAGCCTAAAAGTCTCTTCCAAAGATATTGGGGTTGCGGAAATATCGCCTCTGCAATGAGGTAAAATAAAATTCCCAAAAGTGCGACCGCTACCGACTTTGCGAACGATACAACCATTGCAAATTTCATTCGGTTTTCGAGGATTTCCTCGACATTTTTGATAATGTGCAAAATGCGATTATCAACAACTTTGTTTTTGTAATTTTCTACTTGCCCCAAAACGATTTTGGTCGAAGATAGAAGAGAAATGTAAATGCAGTTAAAAACCGCAGCAGTTATTAAATAAAATAGAGGCAAACTCGGTGGCTCCAAATATTACTCCTTTTCAAAGTCAATGTATTTTTTTTCGCAACGCTCCATCTCTTTTCGCTCATCTTCGGTTTCGTGGTCAAAACCCAAAAGGTGAAAAAGTCCGTGGACAAACAACCTTTGCAACTCTTCGTCTAAAGTAAGGACGTATTCTTTTCGTTGCTCATCTGCGCGTTGCACGCAGATATATATCTCTCCCAAATAGTCAAATTCATTAAATCGAAACGATAAAACGTCGGTAATTCTGTCTTTTTTTCGGTAGTCGCGGTTGAGTCGTTTTATTGTATCTTCCGTACAAAAAATCAGGTCTATGTCCTGTTTTTGGCTCACGTTCTCTCCCAAATATACTTTTTTGCAGAGAGAACGCAGAGCGGTTTTACTAATTTTCGGCAATTTACAGCCGTCTTCAGTTGTAATGGTCAGCATAAATTACGGATTATCCAACCCCAAAATAATAAGTTTGCGGTTTATATTTATACGCTGAACATCCGTGAAACGCTCAAGACGGTTTCTCAATTCTCTGAAAATATTCATAGAACTGTTAAGTTGCGGGTTTGTCGTCCAGACCAAATAGTCCATAGTTGCGTCGGTTATAATTACTTCGCGCGAAGTGCTGAACATCTCCGAAACAGCGTCCGAAACTGCAAATTGCAAATCGGTAAGTTGTCTTTGTGAAAAACTGCCAATGACGTTCAAAATCAATTTGTATTGAATTCCGCGTCTTGTGTCCTCAATCCAAAATTCCGTAATTCTTGCAAGAACGTTTTGGATTGCGCCGTTAATCGCTTCTTCGACCAATGCCTCTTGCGACGCACCGGGACGTCTTTCCGAAAATCCTGTTTCCGTTCCCAAAAGGCGAGCGGTTGTGGTTTCGTAAGCGCGTATTACAACTCGCGCCTGATTGTTATCGACTTGACCCGAAAACGTTATATAAACGTCCGCGCCCAAAGCCAAAGAAAGCTGGTATGCAATATCGACTTCATTGCCGCGAAGTTGCGACTGAACGCTTGCCAAATCGTTTAACTGTTCTGCCGCGCGCGGAACAATAACGTCATATCTGCGCGCCGTAAGGAAACTTTCTATAACGCCCGCCGCCTGACGTGCAAGAGGATTTGCCTCAAATACCTGAAGCGGGGTTTGACCGCTCGGTGTTTCGGGGATTACCATAATCATAGGAAGTCCAACCTGCGCCGCTAAATCCGCTCTGGCAATCAAAACGCCCATTCTTTCGAGTTCTGCGCGGAGCATTGCAACATTTACACGGACGTTTTTGGTTATGCGAAAGCCGTTTCGTCCCGTGTCGGGCAAACGCGCCCTTGTTGAAGAAATAGCCCGCTCCGCTCTGAATGTGATAAAGCGCGAAACGTCCGCGAAAAACGCTTCTTGGTTCGGCGCAAAATTATTTATCGCTTGTTCGTTGTTAAGAAGCGGGTCTGTTCCGCCGTAAAGCGCAAACCAAACCGCCGCTTTTTGCAGGTCGATTGTAGCCGCTCTTTCGTTTCTGCCCAAGCCCACCGCGTTAATCGAAATTTCGGACGGCGAAAAAACTTCGACCAAAGTCGCTTGTTTCGACATAGGTAAGTTGCTTGCATAAGTTAATCCCGCCATTGCGAGAACCAAAAGACTTAATAATATTTTTTTCATATTTCTCTCCAATTATTTGGTTAGTTTGTGATTTTTCACAACATAAAATAATATATTCAATACTTGCAAAGGCGAAATTTACAAAAAAATCACAAAAATCATAAATTTGCATATTTTAACTAAGTTTTACGCGCGGGTCGCAAACGGCGAGCAAGATGTCCGAAAGCAGGTTTCCGCAGATAAGCAAAACGCCGCTCATCAGCATATTTCCCATTATCAGAAACTGGTCTTGCGCGCGGACGGCGTCGAGCATTACCGAGCCGAGCCCGGGGTAGCCCGTTATGATTTCCGTGAGCGCCGCCCCCGAAAGTATCGCCGAAAATTCGTATCCGAATATTGTAATAAGCGGATTTATTGCGTTTCGCAGGGCGTGTTTGTAAACCACTTTGTTTTCGGGAAGCCCTTTCGCGCGCGCGGTTGTAATGTATCGCTGGCGCAATTCTTCGAGCATATTTCCGCGCATAATCCGCTGTAATCCCGCCATAGAAGCCGTTGCCAGAACAATCCCCGGCACAAGCAGATGTTTTAAGACGTCGAAAAATTGTCCTATAAGCGTTAGTTCGTCGTGGTTGGGCGATTTCATTCCTCCCAGCGGCAGTTTTCCGATAATCGGAAGTTCGGGCATTACCGAAATCGCCGCCAAAAGCAAAAGCGCCAAAAAGAAATTCGGAAACGAAATCCCGATATAAGATATAAACGAAAGAAAGCCGTCTATGGGTTTATATTGATGGACGGCGGCGTAAATTCCCAGCGGTATGGCGACCGTCCAAGTTATAAAAATCGAAAAAAGCGCCAATATGAGCGTATTCACCATTCGACTGCCTATAACCGTAGAAACTTGCTCTCTTTTAAGGAACGAAAAGCCCAAATCGCCGCGAAGCACGTTTTTCAGCCAATACCCGTATTGAACAACAAGCGGCTTATCCAAATGAAAACGCTGTTCGAGCGCGATAATAGTTTCCTGCGAAATCTGCGGATTAGCCCGATACGGCGCCAACATATCACCCGGCGCCAGTCGAATAAAGAAAAACGAAATAAACGACACCGCAAAAAGTAGCGGTATTGTTGTCAGTATTCGTTTTATTATGTATTTTGTCATAAAACTTTAATTTCCGTTCGATTTTCTAATTATTCGTAGGTGAAAATACTAAATTGTTGCAACAAGTAATCGGGAAAATGTATTTTCCGGTGAAACTTTGGCTTAAAAACCGGGAAATATTTATGAAAACTACAGACCTACTGATAATCGGAAGCGGCGGGGCGGGGCTATCGACCGCGATTTATGCCGCGAACAAAGGGATTTCGAGCGTGGTTATTTGCAAAAATGCGTTTGACGACAGCAATACGCGGCATGCTCAGGGCGGAGTTGCGGCGGTTTTGTCTCCGAGCGACAGCGTTGAACTTCACGTTTCCGATACGCTTGACACGGGAGGCGGGCTATGTAAAATTGACGCGGTCGAATATTTGGCTCGGAATGCCGCCGACGCAATAAAAGACATTGTCAGGCTTGGTGCGAAATTTTCAAAATCATCATCGTCCGCCGCTTGGGAAAATTTAGATTTGGGGTGTGAGGGCGGTCATCGCGCAAAAAGGGTTGTTCACGCCAAAGACCAAACGGGCTTGGAAATAAATAAAACGCTTCTCGAAGTCGCAAAATCCGAACCTAAAATCACGCTTTTGGAATATCACACGCTTATCGAACTTATAACCGAGCACCATTTAATAAATTCGTCGAAAAACGGCTGTTTCGGCGCATACGTTTTGGATAGAAAAGTCGGCGAAATTATAGAAATTCGCGCAAAATCTACGGTTTTGGCAACGGGCGGAATTGGTGAAGTTTATCTCCATTCCACCAACCCGAAATGCGCAACGGGAGACGGAGTTTCGGCGGCTTGGCGAGCGGGAGCGAAAATCGCAAATTTGGAGTTTGTGCAATTTCACCCGACAACGCTTTATCATCAGGACGCGAAATCGTTTTTGATTTCGGAGGCGCTTCGTGGCTTTGGTGCAGTGCTAAAAAACCGCGACGGGAAAGAATTTATGCAGAAATATCACGAAATGCAATCTCTGGCGCCTCGCGATGTTGTTGCGCGGGCAATCGACAAAGAAATGAAAGCAAACGGCGAAAATTGCGTGTTTTTGGATATTCGCCACGCGTCGCCGCAAGATTTAATCCAAAATTTTCCGCTGATTTACGCGCAATGCTTAAAATTCGGCATAGACATCACCAAAGAAATGATACCCGTAGTTCCTGCATTTCATTATTGTTGCGGCGGAATAGAGGTGAATTTGGACGGCGAAACCAATATAAATAACCTCTATGCGGTCGGAGAGTGCGCTTGTTCGGGAGTACACGGGGCAAATCGTCTCGCTTCAAATTCGCTTGCGGAAGCAATGGTTTTTTCTAAGCGGACGGTCGATAAAATCGCGAGTAAAACAGGCGAAATCATTGACGAAAATCTAATAAAAAAATGGGACGACAGCGGCACCGAATTTGCAGACGAATGGGTTTTGATTTCGCATAATCTCGACGAAATTCAAAAAATAATGTGGAATTATGTAGGAATTGTGCGAAATAATATTCGATTGGAAAGAGCATTAAAAAGAATTTGCCTTATTCGCGAAGAAATAGAAGAATTTTACAAAAAAACAAAAATCTGCACACCCGTTTTGGAGTTAAGAAACATTGCCTGCGTCGCCGAACTCGTTATTCGTTGTGCTCTTTCCCGAAAAGAAAGCCGCGGACTGCATTTTACTACTGATTATCCCGAAAAATCCGCAGAGTTTGATAAAGATACGGTGATTTGTTTGTTGGGGGATTGCAGGGGATAGCGCAAAATTTATTACTTATTTGCGCTAAGCAGTATTCTATTCCTCGGACAGACCTCTTGGCAAATATCACATCCTAAATCCCAGCCGTGAAAATCGAAGTTCGGGTCGGCTTTGTGGATAGTCTGATACGAAATGCACCTGTTGCAATTTAGTGCGTAAGGCGAAACGAGCGCTTTTGTAGGACAGGAATTTATACATCTGTCGCAGTCTTTGCAGAAGTTTTTTGTTTGCGACGGTTTTTCGTCGGCGGGTAATTCTATGTCTGTAAGTAAAATTCCGATGTTGCACAAAGAGCCGATTTTGTCGGAAATAAAAAGCGTGTTTTTTCCGATAACGCCGAGCCCTGCCTCTTGCGCCCAGTATTTTTCGAGTATCGGCGCGCTATCGACACAGGGGCGAAATTTTGCTTCGGGCAGAAATTCTGCAATTTTTTCGGACAGCATATTTAGTTTGCTTTTTATTGTAATGTGATAATCTTTTTCAAGCGATTTACATCTTGCGATTTTACCGTTTGGTGTTTCTTTTGGCGTAATATTGTAATTTTGCAGAACGACAATCGCGGTTTTCGCGTTTTCAAGTAAAAGGGCTGGGTTAAAACGAATTTCTATGTTTTTTTCTATCCACTGCATTTGAGCGTTGTAGCCGTTCTTCAGCCAATTATCGAAATGTTCACGGTAAAATCCGCGGATTTCGCTTGTTTTTGCAATTCCGCAGTCGTCAAAATTTAAAGATAATGCAAGATTTTTAATTTTTTCTGCTGAATTTTCTATAAAACCGCCTCCTTTGCCTTTAGATTACATCCTTAAAAATAAATTATTTCAGGGGTGAAATAGGGAGAAAATACCTTCAAAATCATTTAATCGCTCATTCTTGCAATATAATTTATTATTTTCACCTTGAAAATTTACACTTAAATTTGCTTTTGCGGAGAAATCTAATGCTGAAAAAACTGTTTGTTGTTGCCTGTTTTACTATTTTTGCAATATTTTTATCTTGTAGCGACGATGAATTGCTTGCCAAAAACGGTAGCATAAACGTTGCGGTTTTAGCGGCTTTTCCCGACGACGGAAACGACAGACAATCGCGCGCCACCACTTACAACAGGATATTTTTGCGCGTTTTGGACGATATGGACGCGATTGTTCGAGATACTGTTATCACTCCTTCGCAGGATTTAATATTGTGCGGTTTTGCCAATATTCCCGCTCAAAAAGAATATAGGGTAATTGCTTGGACGCAAGACGCCCAAGGTTATATTATTCACGCTCCCGATACGCAAGCGGTTTTTGTTGAAACGAACGCCAATACAAATGTAATATTAAGTTTGAAGCCGAGAGTTGGGTCTATTATCGTACAATTTGCGGCGGTTCCGTCGAATATCAGTCGCTTTTTTATGGAGTTTGATTCCGATTCGGGTAAGTTTTCGACAGATGTGCCGAGGGCAACGCAAACTTATATCGCGCTCAATCGAGTTCCTTACGGCGCTACGGGAACGCTTTCCATAAGAGTACAACGAACGGACGGGACGTTCTATATTGATTGGGATACTGCAAATTTTACGCTCAGACAGGAAGATGTTTACGGAGAACTTTCGTTTTTGCAAAGAGACGATATGCGGGTCAGCATTAGTATTCGTAGCCCGTATAACACGGTTTTTACCGCTTTTACCGACATAAATAACGTTTTACCCGCCGAGAAAAACATTGGAGTTTTGATAACGGAATTTTGTGTAAACGGGTCGGAAGATGCCGATTTTGTGGAAGTGGGCAATCTTTCCGAAAGCGTTGTTGCTTTTAACGAATTACGCTTGGTGGCTATTGCTTCAAGCACGCTGTCCATAACGGCGCGCAATGTTGTTATGCCTCCTATGAGTACGTTTGTTTTCGGACATCATACCGCTCCGAATTTTTGGGATAATATCGATATTACAGGAAATCTCGCTTTGGTTTCGACAGCCGCGACACTGCTTCTTTACGGTGATGGCGAGTTGCTCGACTATGTTATTTATTTTAACAATAACGCAAATTCGGGTTGGGCTCAGACTGCTTCGACAGGACGGCGTTCGTGGGTGCTGAAAGAACTTGTCGCCGACCCGAAATACAATAATTTCGGCGGAAATTGGCGACTTTCGACAGATACCGCGCTTGTAGATGACTTAGGCAGGGCTTGGTTAGGCACCCCGGGAGTGCTGAGACAGTGAAAAAAGTTCTCGTTTTTGTGCTGAAACTTGCCATAACGGGCTTGGTTTTCCTGTGGATTGACCGCACTTTTGGTTTTTCGCAAATTTCTCAAACGCTTGCAGGAGCGGATTTTCGTTGGTTTTTCGGTGCAATTTTTTTGCAAGTTTTGTCCATTTTTATCGGGGCGTGGCAATGGGGGATTATTCTGAGAAATCGAGGGTTGCGTATGGGCAAATTCGAGACCCTAAAACTTTATTACACGGGTACGTTTTTCAACAATTTTATATTTGGAACGATTGCAGGCGACTCATTTAAAGTGGCAGTTTTGTACAAAAAGAAAAAACAGGCGAAATCGGGTTTTGCGGCAACGTTTTTGGATAGATTTGCAGGGCTTGCGGTTTTGTCGATTTTTGCTGTTGTCGGCGCGGTAATTATGCTTGGACTAAAGTCGTACAGTGGCGAGTATTTGCATACGGCAATGCTTATATTGCTGTTCTTTTTACTGGTTTTGATAGCGGTTTGCTTTGTGCTTTTTTCCAAACGAGTGCAAAAATTGTTTTCAAAAATATTGCTTAAATTTCCTCAGTCGAATATTGCAAAAAAAATAGAAAATATTGTTTCGTCTGTTTATCTGGACAAAAAACGCAAGGCTGACCTCAGAATGTTTCGGCGGATTTTCGGACTGTCGTTTTTAATTCAGGGGCTTAGGATTTGCGCGCATATTTTTTGCGCCGCCGCCATCGGAGTTTTTGCGTTCAACACAGCTCACTACTTTTTTATAATTATCCCGATTACCGCGATTTTAATGCTTGTGCCGTTGCCTTTCGGGGTAATTCCTGCGATTGCGGGAGCGATATTTGCGGCGGCGGGATTTGACGCGCAACAGGCGACAGTTATGCAGTTTTTGGCGGCGATTGCAGGGGTTATCGGCTCTCTTGCGGGGGCGGTATTTTTTCTTACGGACAACAAAGGCGACAGTCGGGCAACGGTTGCCTCTCACTAAAATACAAATATAAATGAAAAAAAGCCCGTGCGGCAAGCACCCAAATAGTATTTTTCAGACAAAATATTACAAAAAATAAGGAGTAAAAAATGAATGGACTTTTCGACATTAAGACGATTATGCAGTATGTGCCTCATCGTTTCCCGTTTCTTTTGATTGACAGAATTACGGAATTTGAAGAAAATACGCGGGTCGTCGCAAGAAAAAACGTGTCGATAAACGAAGGGCTTTTTCAGGGACATTTCCCCGGAGAGCCGATTTTCCCCGGTGTTTTGATTACGGAGCACATGGCGCAGGCGGCTTGTTTTCTGCTTTCTAAATCTGCAGGTGCGCTTGACACGAGCAAGGTTTATTATTTAGGGAAAGTCAAAAATATGGCGTTCAGAAAGCCCGTTGTTCCGGGGGACACCATTGAGACTGAGGTAAAAATAATTACGGCGGTCGGCGGTATGGCGATGGTTGAGGCGGTTTCAAAAGTTGACGGCGTTTTAGTGGCTAAAGGCGAATTGGCGTTTAGCGCGGCGTAAATAAAAAAGTTAAACAAAGATTAAGAGGATAAAAAGATAATGAAAAAAGTAGGTTTTGTCGGTTGGCGCGGAATGGTCGGCTCTGTTCTTATGGAAAGAATGATAACCGAAAAAGATTTTAACGGCGCATATTCGGTGCAGTTTTTTACCACTTCACAAGTTGGGCTTCCCGCTCCGAAAGTTGGTATAGATACACCCGATTTGCTTTCGGCTTACGATATAAAAGAACTCTCGGCGATGGATATAATTCTTTCTTGCCAAGGCGGCGATTACACGACCGAAGTTTACGGAAAACTCAGAGAAAGTGGCTGGAAAGGGTATTGGATAGACGCGGCGTCAACTTTGCGTATGAACGAAAATGCGGTTATTTGTCTTGACCCCGTAAACAGAAAAGTTATTGATAACGCGCTTGCAAACGGCAAAAAGGATTTTATCGGCGGAAACTGCACGGTTTCGCTTATGCTTATGGCAATCGGCGGACTTTTTGAGCAGGGGCTTGTCGAGTGGGTCAGTTCGATGACTTATCAGGCGGCAAGCGGCGCGGGAGCTCAAAATATGCGCGAACTTCTTGCTCAGATGCAATATCTCGGAAATGTCGCCGACCCTTACCTTAAAACACCGTCGAGTGCAATTCTTGCTTTGGACAAAAGCATTTCTCAAGCGATGATTTCGCCCGAAAATCCGACCGAAAACTTCGGCGCGCCTCTTGCGGGAGCCTTAATTCCGTGGATAGACAAACCATACGACGAATTTGCAGGACAGTCCAAAGAAGAATGGAAAGGTTTTGTAGAAACCAATAAAATCTTGGGTAAAACCGACAATAAAATTCCCGTTGACGGTACTTGCGTGCGAATTGGCGCAATGCGTTGCCACAGCCAAGGACTTACCATAAAACTGAACAAAAACTTACCGCTGAACGACATCGAAAACATAATTTCCACACACAACGATTGGGTGAAATTTGTCCCGAACGTTAAAGAAATTACGCTGAAAGAATTGACCCCTGCCGCAATTACGGGAACTTTGACCGTGCCTGTAGGACGAGTGCGCAAAATGCGTATGGGCGATACTTATCTGAACGCGTTTACGGTAGGCGACCAGTTGCTTTGGGGCGCGGCAGAACCACTGCGCAGAATGCTGAAAATCGTTTTGGAGTATTTGGGATAAGGGTCGCCGATTATGCGAAGCGAGGCGAAAAAAATCCTTGAAAGGGCTATTGCCGACGGCGTGTTTAACTGCGCCGTTTTGGGGATAATAAAGACGGGCGAAATTATAGAGCCGATAGCCTTGGGGACAGCGGCAAAAGGAACTATTTCGGAATTTGCTGTCTCGCAAGACAGTATTTTTGATGTTGCTTCCTTGACTAAAACCGTTCCTGTTTCGACACTTGCTTTGCTTGCGCTCGACAGGAAAAAAGTATCGCTTTCAACGCCGATTACCGAGCTTTTGCCCGAATATCACAGTCCAAGTCGAAGCGAAATTTGCCTGAAACACCTTTTGACGCAAACGCTTGATTTTGATTTTGCGCTCTCCGAACTGAAACACAAAGACGCAATAGAGATTTACCGCGCAATTATGACGGCAGAGCTCAAAAAGCCTGCGGGAACGTCGTATTATTATTGCAATGCCACATCTATAATTCTTGCACGCGTTGTTGAGGCGATTTTTGAAAATTCGCTTGATGTTATTGCCGAACAAGAGATTTTTTCAGCGCTTGGAATGCGAGATACGCAGTTTCGCCCAAGTGCCGAATTAAAAGCAAAAATTGTTCCGACCGAAATCGACCAATGGCGCGGAAGAATGATACAAGGCGAAATTCACGACGAAAGTTCGTGGAAACTAAACGAAATAATAATCCCCGGAGCGGCGGGAATTTTTTCGACCGTCCCCGATTTACAGCGTTATCTGAAAGAAATTTTGACGGAGGAACGCGGTCTGTTTTCGACGGGCTTTTTGGATTTTGCAATAAAAAATCATCTCGACGAAAAAATAAACGACAGCGCGGCTTTGGGCTTTGAATTAAATCAGCAATATATGGGAACTTTGCGTGGCGAAAACACATTCGGAAAAACAGGCTTTACCGGCTCGGTAATTGTCGGCGACAGGAAAAAAAGAAGCGGATTTGCGCTTCTTACGGATTACAGTTATCCGACAAGAAAACCCAACCGCGACCAAATAAACCACCTGCGAAGCGAAATCGCAGATTTGATTTGGAGCGGCGAATGAGAAGGATTATATTTATTATTATATGTACAATCGTAAGTTCATTTGCCACGGTAAACGACTGGGCGGCAAGGAGCGGATTTCAGCTTTTGGCGATTTCGTCATCAGCGGAAAGGACGGCGATGGGCGGCGTTGGGGCGGCGATTGGGTCAAATTTTGCGCTCTATTCAAACCCTGCAAATTACGCGCTCGATACTAATTACCGAATTTCTTTTGAACATCTGTGGCGAATAACACACACTGATTTAAACATAAATCGCTTTGAAATATTTGTGCCCGTGCGGACTGTTTTTATGGCGCTTTCGGCGCAAAATCACACGATTTCCAATATTTTTATCAGGGATATTTTTCCTGAAGCGCCGCCTCAACCCGGTGATTTGTCGGCGGCTTGGCAGTTTAGTCAAGTGTCGCTTGCGGTTGGTGTTCGTCGTACTCCGACATTCGATTGGGCAATAAGCGCAGGCTTTGCGTTCGACAAATTTTTGGACGAAGCCGCATACGCATTTATTATGAACGCGGGCTTTTTGTGGAAATTGCTCGACAACGATTTACGGCTTGGGCTTGCGTTCAACAATTTCGGAATAACAACTCCGATGATTAACGAAGACGACGGAAGAGAACGGTGGGGGAGCGGCGAAGAACTTCCGACAACAATTAGGGGTGGCGCGCATTATTCCCGAAAAATAAGGTCTGTCAGATACGGCTTTGCAACCGATTTGCTGTATTGGCATTTATACGACCCGCAAGAGGGGAGAGCAAAAAACTTCGGACGACGCATACAAATTCCTCTGGGTATTGAAATTTCGCCAATCGACTTTTTAGCATTGCGCGGCGGAAAAACTATCCTTGCTGATTACAATATATTCAATTTCGGTATCGGGATAGACACCCGCTTAATTGATTTTGACATTTCCGCCGCAATAAACCGCTACGAAACCAGCGTTGAATTAGAGTGGATTGCAGGTATTTCGCTCGGTTTCGGGGGCAGATAATCGGCTATTATAAAAAATTGCAAAAATGACAGGGTTTTCGGTTGAAGAGGTCGAGAAATTGTAGGGAATGTAAAGAATGAAAAAGGAGATAATTTATGCTCAAATCAAAAATAACGATGCTCGCAGTATTTTTTTCAATCGGAATTTGCTTTGCGGACGAAATCGAGCCTGTAATTGAAACGGAAATCATAACGGAAATAGCACCGACGGTAAACGAGCGCGGAGGTTTTCGGGAGCAATTTTCGGCAGGGCATACAATCTTAGAAATTCACTATCCCAACGACTTTCTTGAGTTTCTGCGGTTGCTTTTTATTGAAAGGAATACCTTTGCCGGAAAGGAAATTCATCTTAAAAATGATCTTGCCTTTGAGCCGGGAACATTACCGATGCATAATATTACACGCGTTGAATTTCGCGGGATATTTGAAGGAAACGGGCATTCTATAAAAGGATTGGGGCAAGTCCCTTTATTTGGCATAATAAGAAACGCAGAAATTAGAAATCTTAATGTTTCAGGGCAATTTATCCAAACAACCGTTGCACTGCGCAGTAGAAATTCTACGCTGGATAACGTTAATGTTTCTGCTAATGTGATAGGTCGAAGTGTTGGCGGATTGGTGTTTTCTGCTTCTCGAACTACGATAAAAAACAGCTCTTTTGACGGAAACATTACAGCATCGCCCGGCTCTTCATTTCCGACAGGCGGGCTTTTTTCTTCGGCAGAGCAATCTACAATATCCAATAACAGCGTATCAGGCACAATGTCCGCACACGCAAGAGCTATAAGAAGAGACGGAATCGGTATGACTACTTTCAGCAGAGTTTCTGACAACGAAGTAAACAGCGAAATAATCGAACAACTTTCTCCTTTTGTCGGACTGGAATTCGGACTTGCCGCAGGGCTGGGGGATTACGGAGTAAACACTCGGGCGTTTAATGTTTTTTTGGGCTCAGCAATAAACAGACATTTTTCCATTGCTCTCGGCTTCGGTATCCATAGAGTGCTTTCCGCAAGAACAAACGGTATATTTTATGACGAATTATCAGATGAAACTATTTTCGGAATATTTGATTCGCTTATTATGCAAGGGCGTTTTAACGAAGATATTCTTTTTAATACAACAGAGCGCCTCGTTCCGATATACGTAAGACCAATACTTCATATAGGAAGAGGCTTGATTGTACCTGTTATTGATGCCGATATTGGAATTGCTATAGCCCGAAGTTCCGAGATAGGACGTTATCCGAGCTTTTATTTTAGTCCGGCGGCAGGTTTTGAAATACTAAATTTCGGTTTTTCTTTTGGCTACAGAATGTGGACAGCCGCGTATGAGAAATTTACACTGAGACCAAACGAGGATATATTTTATACAGGCAGAGAAAAAAGGCTAAACAACGCCATTTTCTTTAAATTTGCTTATTCTTTCTGAATATAATTTATGCTTATCTTGACCCTTTTTATTATTCCGCAAGGCACTCGGCAATAATTTCCCAACTCACTCGGCAAAAAAATTCGTAATCCGTAATTCGTAATTTGTAATTCTTTTCACTGCCTCATTAAACAGACAGCTGGCATACAAATTGCATACCAATTCCAAATATAAACGCGTAAACGTTTTGGTGGAGGGAATGGTATGGTACAGCAAGCGGAAAAAAGAAATGGATTTTTTGAGTCTGTTGCAGAAAGCAGAACGGTTAGCACTCATAAAAACAGAAGAGCGGAAAACTTAGGTTCGGACGACGGCGAAAGATTTCAGCAAGCGCTTCAAACCGTTCGGGCAAGAAGAGCGAGCGCTCCCGACGCTCCGAGAGAAGAGGCGTTGCGCTTCAGAGAACGTCGTCAAGCAAACGCGGTAAATCCGCAAGCCGATGCGGAAATGAACAAGCATATAGATTTTATAACCGGCGAAGAATACGCGCTTGTACAACAATTATTGCAAGAAAACGTTTCAAATGAAACTTTTGCGCTCGTCGCTCCGCAAACAAATTTTGATGTGGAAATCGAAAACGCAAATTCGTCTTTTGCCGCTGTGAATTTGGCAGGCATAGAGGATTTGGGTTTCGATATAAGAATGGACGCCATCGAAAATATTGAAGCAATTCTGCGCACGGTCAGCGAAATGCTTAATCTTAAAATTAATACTGAATTACCTATGGTTTATCACGACGGCGAAAAAGTGCCCGAAGAAATAGTCGCGAATTTGGCGCAAGTTTTGTTTGTGTTTAAGCAAATAGCCGACGCGTTTTTGCAGTCAGGGCTTGACGGTAAAGAAGTAGGAAATAACGGTCAAATTTTCAGCCCCAAACAAGCGCTTGAAATGGGGAAATATTTACAGCAAGAATTGTTGAAACTCGAATTAAGTTTTGCGCAGTTGGGGATAAGTCAGGCTCTTGCAGAACAGGCGGTGAAAATAAATCCGAGTGTCGAAGCGGATAAAAATTTGCATTTTGCGGCGGATTTACAAAGCAGAACGCCCGCGCAACAAATTTTGCCGAAAACCATAGATAATATTTTGTTGCAACCTCAAGATTTAATAAAAACGCAGGTAAGCGAACTTAAAGCGCTCGTAGAACAGTTGAAAGATATGATGAGCGATGCCAAAACAAAAATAGAAAATGCGAACGCTTCGACAGGCTCGGCAACCGCTGAAAAAGTTGTTGTAGATGTTGCTTCGGGTTCAACCGCAACAAAAGCGCCGGTCATAGAGGCATTAAGCGAGCTTAAAAAAGAAATCGCAAAAGACAAAATGCCGAAAATTGACGAAACGACTGCTCCAACAAGCGAAAAGGCGAAAACAGATAAATCTGAAATTCAATCAGCGATTAAAACAGTGTTCAAAACAGTGTTCAAATCTGAAGTTGAGACCGAAGCAAAGGCAGAAATTAAGCCCGAAGTAGTAGCAGAAGTAAAAGCAAAAACAAAAGAAAGCGGAAAAGAAAACGGCGAAACAAAACCTGCAGTTGCAGATTTAACGCAAACTGTTGCGAAAAAACAGGCGAAAGCAGAAGCTAAGCAAGCAATGACTGCGGAAGAAGTGCTTAAAAACGAATTTGTATCTTCAATGAAAGCGGCGACTGTTCGCGCTAACGAGGGAAATATAGCTTCTCCCGTAGCGCTTGACGGAGTAATGCTTGAAACGCAAAAATTCAGCGATTCGGGCGAAATATCTACGGTTTCTCCGAGATTTGCGAAACTTTTTGATAAGGAAATTATAGAGCAAGTTCAAAGAACGCTTCTTAATGCAATTAACAAAAACGGCATTCGCCTATCTAATGGAACACACGAAATAACAATTACGCTTACCCCCGAAAAACTCGGCGAAGTTCGTCTCAGAATACAGGTTGAGGGAAACAAAGTTTCGGCGATTATGAATGTTGATAATTTGCAGGTGAAAGCGATTGTCGAGCAGAATTTGCAACAGCTCAGAGACGCGCTTGCAAAGCAGGATTTGGCGGCAGGCACGCTCGATGTAAATGTAGGCAATGACGACGCACGTGATTTGCAGGAGCGTTTGCACAACGCAAAATTGCGCGCTCAGAATGCAAAGGGATTTAACGCCGAAGAAGGCGTTATGACGGACGACGCGTTTGAATGGGGTATGGATACGGGAAGACGTTTCGGCACAAATTCATTCGAATATTTTGCCTGAAACTTAAAGAGAAATTAAAGGAGGGGATATGGTATCACAAACACTTAACTCACTTATGAGGCAAACGGAAGCGCATTCGATTACGGCTTCGATTGACCGCGACGGCGGGTCAATCAGCACCACGCGAATGACGGGCGACCGTACAAGCGGACTTTTTGCGGCGCAAGCGGGTATGGGGCAGTTGGATTTTTTAACACTGCTGACCACTCAGTTGCAGTATCAAGACCCGCTTTCTCCTATGGAAAACACGGATTTTGTGGCACAGTTAGCACAGTTTTCACAGCTCGAAAGCACGACTTCTATGCAACAATCTATGGAAGAAATGGCGCAGAGATTTGGCGAATCTATGGATTTGCAGACGTTTAACTCGCAGTCCACAACGAACGCGGCGGCAGTATCGCTTGTCGGAAAAGAAGTTCGTCTTCGCCAGAACACTTTTGAGCATAGCCGAAACGATGGTCCCAGAGAATTCAGCGCGCATATCGGCGAGCGTTCAAATGCGATTTTGACCATTGTAAACAGTGATTTGGAAGTTGTGAGAACAATAAGACTGGAAGGAAAAGACGACACAAATACGGTAAGATTTACTTGGGACGGAACAGACGACAGAGGACAGAGAGTTCCGAGCGGTACGTATAATTTGATGATTGAAGGACAACACGACGACGAGTCGCTTTATACTTTTGTAGAAGATTTTGTGACAGGTATTCGATACACAAACCAAGGAACAATGATACGAGTTTCGGGCGTGGAGCTTCCGATAGGCGATATTTTGGAAGTGAAACATCCCAGCGTGTCAAACGGTGGTTCGACGTCGTCTTCTTTAAGTATGGGACAGGCGTTGGCGCTTATCGGATTTGAAACGAGAATTCTCAGGGAAGAGACTATCGGATATGAGCCGCGTCCGAATGGTGAAGTTAAATTCCAAATAGATTTGGGAGGCGCTCCCTCAACACAGGTTATTGTTAGAGATTCTGCGGGCAGAGAAGTCCATCGTCAAACGGTATTGGCTACGCAATTAAGCTCAAACGGAGAATTTGAAATGCCGACAAGAAGCTACAGCGGTTCCGACAGATACACAATAGAAGTTTCGGGCAATGGTGCAAGACTTTTCCAAAGCGGAACCATAACAGGTATCACAAATAAAAACGGCGTGCCGATTATGGTAGTTCAAACAGCAAACGGAAGAGTAGAAGTGGATGCTACGAAAATTTTGTCATTGACTGCTCCGAAAAATCAAGAAGAAGACAGTGAAAATTCGGCTTAGGAAATAAAACAAGGAGGTATATATGGACGTAAAAAAGGTCAGCGACCAATTAGCGGGAGTGTCGCCGGACCTACTACAAACAAAAATTCAGCAATATCGCGGCACGGGATTAAATTTCGGCGATTTACTGAAAGACAAGGTAGTCCCGCAGGAATTAAAATTCTCGGCTCACGCGGAAAACAGGATTAAGAGCAGGGGAATTGAAATTTGTGAAGAATTAAAGCAAAAACTCAACCAAGCGGTAAGAGATGTTGCTTTAAAGGGCGGAAGAGACGCTCTGATATTCGGCGATAAGTCCGCATTTATCGTGAATGTCCCGAGCAGAACGGTAATCACCGCAATTGACGGTGAAAATTTTAAGGAAAACGTTTTTACTAATATTGATTCGGCTGCAATAATTTAATGTCGGACCTAAAACCTAAAACGGTTTGGAGACATACGGAAAAATGAACGACTGATTTTTTTCGTGCAGCTAAAACAAAGAAAGAAGGTATTATTATGGTTAGGTCACTTTACACAGGTGTTTCGGGTTTAAGAAACCACCAACTTATGATGGACGTAACGTCCCACAACATTGCAAACGTTAATACAACTGCGTTTAAGTCGCAGAGAATAACAATGAAAGAAGGGTTTACACAAATGCTTCGCGGAGCGCAACGACCCGTAGGAGACCACGGCGGAGTTAACCCTATGCAAGTAGGTCTCGGAATGGCGGTAGGCTCCATAGACAGCATTATGGAACAAGGCTCGCTTCAAAGCACAGGTCAAATTACCGACTTGGCTATTGAAGGACGCGGTTTTTTTGCTTTCACTAACGGACGCGGCGGCACATTTTACAGCAGAAACGGCGCATTGCAATTAAACGCACAAGGATATTTGGTATCTCCCACAAACGGAATGAACTTGCTCGGACTTACTGCAGACAGCAGCGGAGTAATACGCGGCTCAGCGCTTCCCGGTCCTATTAAAATTCCGTTTACGGACAAATTGCCCGCGCGTGCAACGGAAGAAATTACTTTTGCTTGTAATCTTAACGCAAACGGTATGGGACGCGGAAGCTGGATACACACGGCTTCGTTCTTTACTTCGCACGAACTTGATACGACGGCAGGTCGTGAAAACACTCTTTTAACAGGACTTTTTGACCATAACGGAAATTCGCTTAATATTAGGGAAAACGATGAGCTTCGTGTAGCATTTACAGATGCAACCGGTACAACTGTGGATCAAACATTCAGAGTTGTTGCTTACAATTCCACCCCTGCTCCTGACCCTACCGACGGCACAGTAGCAACGCTTGAGGATTTGAGGCGGGCGATTGAAATTGCAACGGGAGGAGCACCAGTGGTAGTAGATATTACCCCTGACGGCAGATTGGAAATAAGTGGCGTTGGCAACACAGCTGGAATTAGTGATGTGACAAACCTTGCCGTAAGAAACATTACAAGACCTACTTCGGACGGTTTTGTGGCGAACGTGTTTCAGTGGCCCGACGCTCTTGCAGGTGCTACTCACACATCTATCGGAGGTTTACTTACCGCTGCCAATGAAGATACTCCGTTGCATTTGGTGCGCGATTCAAACGGACGCGGACTTGGTTTGGAAAACGGCGACCAGATAAGGGTTAATGCAAATGTCGGTAATACTGCTTTACCTCCTTGTGCTGACGGCGGACTTATGTTTTCTGACGGCGGTATTACTGCCGGTTCCGTAGGTCCTGCAACAACAATAGGGGATTTGATGTTCTATATGCAAACACGACTTCGCTTGCCCGATTTGGTACCGACAGACAGCGGAGAAGAAGTTCGTTCTCTTCAAATTAACAACGCGGCGGACGGCGATTTGCGCGCGCCCGTCGGAAGTTTGGTAATTCGCGGACAAGTCGGTTCGGCATTTTCAATAACGGGACTTTCCATAAATGCAACTAATGCTACTCCGAACACTCCTCCGCCATCGGCATTTAACGCCAATATGAACGGAACGCAGTTTCAGGCGAACAGAGATGTAGAAGTGCATTCGACTTCCATAGAAGTATTTGACAACACGGGAGCCTCGCATACTCTTATGATGACCTTTACGCATTCGGGAATTCCCGGTGAATGGCTTTGGGAAATCACGCCTCGCGAAGGACAGCTGATTTTGAGCGGAAATCACGGACGCCTCAGTTTTGCACCCGACGGAAGCCCTGCTTCGTTGGAATTCGCCGACGGTAGCACGGATTTCAGATTTGACCCGCGCAACGATTCGGGCGAAATGGCAATAAGATTAAACGTAGGCTTTGCAGGCTCGCACTTGGGAATAACCCAGTTTGAAAGCCCGACAACAACCGCAATCGTAGCACAGGACGGCTATCCGATGGGACAACTGCTCGACATTTCCATTACGGAAACAGGCGAAATAAACGGGCTCTATTCGAGTGGTATCTCAAGAACTTTGGCGCAGATTTTGGTTGCTGAATTCCAAAACCCCGCAGGACTTTTGAGAACAGGCGACAGTATGTGGGCGGAATCGCATAACAGCGGAAACGGCGTACTTTTGAGAGCCGGCTCATCGTCAAAATCCTCGATTAAACCGGGTGCGCTCGAAATGTCGAACGTGGATTTGGCGGCGGAATTTACGGATTTGATTAAAACTCAGCGCGGTTATCAATCGAACGCGAGAATTATATCGACTTCGGATTCGCTTTTGCAAGAATTGGTGAATTTGGTAAGATAATTGACGGTGATTTGTAGGGGCGGGTTTCAAACCCGCCCTTATACACCGGTTTTGAAACAGGGCGGGTTTGAAACCCGCCCCTACATCCTGCCCCTACATTTTGGGGATATTGTTAAATTTTATATATATAAAACAAAAAAAAATCCCCCATCGATTTGCGGCAAAAATTATATTCTCACGGATTTGTTTCGCAAAAGGAGTGTTTTGGTGATAGTTTTACGGAAATTGAACGGTCAGGAATTCATACTCAACGCCGACTTAATAGAGGCTGTAGAGGCAAATCCGGACACGAAGATAAAACTCTATACAGGAAACTTTTATGTAGTGAAAAACAGCGTGGACGAAGTTGTTCAAATGGCGGTGGAATACCGAAAAAACTGTGGCGGAACGCTGAGAGTAGTCAATAAGAAAAGTGAGGAAGAACAATGAATATAGCGACAATCGTCGGAATAGTTACGATGCTTGCCTTGGTCATTATGGCTATGATGGGAACAACAGGACCTGCGGCATTAGGCGCTTTTTTCGACATTCCCTCAATTCAGATTGTGATATTGGGAACATTTGCGGGCGGGTTTGCTTCTTTTCCGTTGGCTAAAACCATTAAAATTCCGTCGGTTCTGGCGCAGGCAATCGGAGGCGAAAAAGGCGACCCCATCGGAACTATAAAAACGTTGGTGGATTTTGCGGAAAAGGCGCGTAAAGAAGGTATTTTGGCATTAGAGAGCGGCGCAAACAAAATCCCCGACGAATTCCTTAAACGCGGGCTTAACCTCGCAGTTGACGGCACCGAGGCAGGGCTTATTCGCGACATTATGAAAACCGAACTAACAGGAATAGAAGCGCGCCACGAAGACTACGTAAAACTTTTTGAATATATGTCAGGTCTTGCTCCCGCTATGGGAATGATAGGAACGTTCGTAGGTCTTGTTTTGATGCTTGGAAACCTAACCGACATCGAAAGTTTGGGTCCTAATATGGCTATTGCGATTATTACGTCTCTTTACGGCGCTATTTTGTCGAACTGCGTCTTCACCCCTTTGGCAAACGCACTTTCCGAAAAAACCAAAAAAGAAATGCTGATAAAAAACATAATGATAGAAGGAATTATGTCGATTGTCGCGGGCGATAACCCAAGAATTGTAGAACAAAAACTCGCCGCGTGTCTTGACCCCATAAACAGGACAAAGGTTATTAAACAGCGATAGGAGGGGATATGCCTGAAGAAAATATAGAAGAGCAAAAATGTCCTCCCTGTAAACAAAAAATAGCAGAATGGATGACATCGTACAGCGATTTGATGGCGCTTCTTGTGTGTTTCTTTGTTTTGCTTTTCGCGCTTTCTACCGTGGATCCGGGTAAATTCGATTTGGCGGCAAGTTCTTTTCAACAGGCGTTTAACGGTGTTATGACAAGCTTGCCGACAGTTCCGATACATCAAGAAGTAATACGTCCGCGACTTGGCGGAGACGCACAAAACAAACGCATTGCCGCCGACGCCGCAATGCGTATCAGAGAAGTTGCACAACGCGAAAACTTGCAGGATGCGGTTAAAGTTGAAGTGACCGACTCGGGAATTGCCATAAGAATATCGGACAGGGTAAGTTTTGACCCCGGAAGCGACAGATTACACGCCGACTTTTCCACAATTTTGCAAGAAATCACCAGAATAGCCAATGATATGCCCGACCGCGAAGTCCGCGTTGAGGGACATACCGATAATGTCCCCATAAGAACAGCAAGATTTCCTTCCAACTGGGAATTATCTGCCGCCAGAGCAGTAGCCGTTCTGAGATATTTATACCAAAACGGCGTTGCCCCTTCACGTCTTTCGGCAGTAGGCTACGGCGAGTTCCGTCCTGTCGCTTCTAACGCTACAGAGGCGGGAAGGCGCGAAAACAGGCGGATTGAAGTATATATAGAATATCTTGATAAACGATAATCAAAAATTAAGAAAAACATATTTTTTTATGTTTGGCACAACTTTTGAATATAAACACAAAAACCTTTTGAAGGAGTAGTAAAATGTCGGAAGAACAAGAGGAAAGAGAAAAAAAAGTTAAAGAGGCGCCCAAACCGAAGTCGGGTCCTAATATTGTTGTAGTTATAGCGGTGCTTTTGGTGGTTCAGGCGTTAGTGGCGTTTGTGCTTGTGCAATTTGCGCTTCCCAGCGGCGGCGGAGCAGGTTGGGACGAAATCAATCATCCCGAAGCTGTAAAAAAGATAAATCCTATGCACGAGGCTATAGTATTTAATATGGAAACAACCGTGAGCATTGCAGGAACGCAGGGGATGAATTTTATGAGAGTGCGGCTTGCGCTTGCTACCGATAATACCGACAGAGCGAACGCCAGAATTCAGTCGGGGCTTTTGGGAATAGAAACGCAAATTCGAAGCAAAGTGCACGATTATTTGTCCACTTTGTCATTTGAAGAAGCGACTAATCCCGGTATAAGAGACCATATTCGCTCTATGCTTTTGACTGAAATAAATTCGGTAATAGCGCCTGCAAATATCGGCAGATTATCGAACGTTTATATTGAGGAGTTTCTCGTTCAATAAAGCGGTAATACGTAGAGACAAGGCGCGCCTTGTCTAATAAACAGGGAGGACAAAATGAGTGAAATTTTATCACAAGACGAAATCGATGCGCTCTTAACGGCAGTTGCCGACGGCGGCGATATTTTGTCGGAGGCTTCTTCTGCGGGTTCCGAGGTTTCGGTGTCTCCTGTTTCTCCGAGCGCACACCTTGCTTTAGCAGGCGAAGAAAGTAATGTTTTTGCGCCATCTCCCGACAGTTTTGTTTCGTGGCTTTACGATTACAATGCCGCCGAAGACGAAGAAGATTTAAGTGAAAAAAGGCTTAACACTTATGACTTCCGCCGTCCCGATCGTGTTTCCAAAGATCAAATGCGTATTTTGGAAAACCTTTATGAGTCGTACGCCCGTCAATTTTCCAATACGCTTACAAACTACTTGCGCACACTTGTGGAAATTCGGGTTGCGTCGGTTGAGCAGTTTACTTATTCCGAATTTATTATGTCGATTTCCAATCCGAGCTGTATTCACCTTTTCAGAATGGAACCGATTGAAAATACTGCTATATTTGAGATAAACCCCTCGCTCGTTTTCCTTATCATAGACAGACTCTTCGGGGGCTTTGGAAAACCGTTTGCAACAAGCAACGAACTAACTCCGATAGTGCAGAACGTTATAAGAAATATAGTTTCGCGTGGGCTTGACGATTTGGCGAATTCGTGGGAACACATGGGGGATTTCTCGCCGAAAATCACGAATTTTGAGACAAATCCGATGTTTATTCAGATTGCGCCGCCCAACGAAACGGTTATTCTTATTACTTTTGAAGTGCAAATCTCAAAATCAATGGGTATGATGAGTATGTGTTTCCCGCACAAGATTATTGAGCGCTTGTTTACATATATGACTTCGGAAAGCTGGATTACGACGAAAGTTCAGACGACGGCTGAAACACGCAGAACTATGGAAGAGGAAATACAGGAGTTGCAAGTTCCGCTTTCTGTTCTTATAGGTCAGACAAAACTTACCGTTCGCGACCTTTTACAGCTCGAAAAAGACGACATTATTTGCCTCGACAAACAAAAAGACGAAGATTTAATCGTACAGATAGGCGGAAAAAGTAAAATGCTTGGAAAAAGCGGCGTCGTCGGTCGTAAAAAAGCGATAAGAATTACGGAAATTATAGAGCCGGAAGTGCCGGGCGTGACAAAAAGATACAGTAAATACCGAAACCCACAGCCCAACGATCACGAAAGCGATAGTGATGATGACGATGACGATGATGTAATGACAGTTGAACACGACGAAGATTTGGAGGATTGATTATGTCTGATTTTCTTTCACAAGACGATATTGACGCACTGCTCGGGCTTACAAGCGAAGACACAGCGCCAAGTATAAATAAGGGCGAAATTGCGACAAACATATTGAATATGTACATCGAACACGTAAAATCGGTGGCGAATGCAACTTTGGGTCGCACCGTAAACGTAGAAATCGAGTATGTAGATAATGCGCGAGTTTCGGCAATTACAGAAAAAGTCAGTGCAAAATATCTTTTGGCGGACGTTCCATTTTCGGGCGGATGTTCCGGAAATATGCGTTGTATAGTTTCGCAAGAAGGATGCGGAATTATGTCCGACTTTATGGTAGGCGGCGATGGTACAGCGCCTTATACCGACGATTGCAAAGATGCGATGAGTGAATTTTTCGGTCAGATTTCAGGGGCTTTCGCTACGGAATTGGGCGCAAAACTCGGTTCTTCGGTAAGTTCGGACACAGCCGCAATTATGGACAGCGTAGGCGGCGAAGTTTTGGAAGGCGATTTTACGGCTTTTTGCAACATAACCATAGAAGGCACACAAGCGCCGATTGCTTTGCTGGTGTCGCCCGATGATACGCTTGTTGAAGCGTTGGCGCCAAAAGAAGAGGCGAAACCTGCAAGTTCAGGTGGCGGCAGTTCTTCTTCTTCGGCGGCGGCACCTGCGGCTTCGTCGTTAAGCGGCGGTGTTTCCACAGGCGGCTCTGCGCCTATAAATATGTTCTCTTCCAAAGCGCCCAAAATAAACGTGGATATGCTTTTGGACGTAGAACTCGAAGTAACAATAGAGCTCGGCAAAACGAATATCGCAATTAAAAAAGTCTTGGACTTGGCGCCCGGAGCGCTTGTTGAATTAGAAAGATTTGCGGGTGAGCCCGTTGATTTGCTTGTAAATAACAAGGTTGTTGCAAAGGGCGAAGTTGTAGTTATAGACGAAAACTTTGGTGTAAGAATTATTTCTCTGGTATCACCCGAAGAACGTATAAGAAGCCTAAAGTAGAGACAAGGCATGCCTTGTCTAATAAAAAGAGGAATTAGAGATAGGAGCGCCACGCCTTGTCTCATAAAAAAAGAGAGGACAACAATATGAAAACACAAGATTTAATAATAGTCGGCGCGGTAGTAATGATACTTTCGTTTCCGCTTATGTGGCTTGTAATGCTTTTGGCGACAGGTAATGCGCGATTGGTTTTTGAAAACGATTTGGCGCGAATGATTGAAGTTTCTAATGTTGCCCGTCAGCAAAGAGGCGACGCTCGCCGCGATTCTCTTATTGTAGAACAAGCCTACTCTTTTCACGCGAATATGCAATCAATAGAGGAACTTGCCGCCGAGCGCGAAAGAATGGCTCGCGAGCAGGAAAGAATGCAGTTTCTGATTGAAGAATTGGAAGCTCAAAGAAAACAAATTACAGCCGAAAGAGAAAGAGTATCTAATGAAAGGTCGCGTTTTGAGACGGCAATAGAAAATCAGATAGAGCGTCAAAACTCAGGCGCCGCAAGACGGGTTGCCGATTTGGCGCGAATTTATCAGGCAATGCGCCCTGCCGAAGCCGCGCAAATAATGGAAACGCTTTCGGAAGATTTACGCGTGGACATTCTTTTGGCAATGACGGACGACCGTCAAAGAAGCAGAATAATCTCGGCTATGGATACCGACAACGCAAGCAGTTTAACCGAATTGATGGCGGTAAGAGCGGGAGCACAAGGCAGAAGATAATGTAGGGGCGACCGCCTCGGTCGCCCGCAAAACACCAATGTTTCATAAAAAATATTTCCGGTTATTTCACCAATTCTCCGACAATCCTGTTTATCTCTTTCGGATTTGCTTTTCCTTGGCTAGCTTTCATCGCTTGCCCTACAAAGAACGACATAAGTTTATTATCGCCGCCTTTGAAGCGTTCGACTTCCGCGGGATTGTCCGCAAATATTTTTTCCATAATTGCTTGTAATTCTCCGCTGTCGCTTACTTGCGCCAAGCCCAATTCTTCGATGAGCGCGTTAGGCTCTTTGCCTGTTTCTTGGACAGCCGCAAGGATTTTTTTTCCTGCGCTTGCCGAAATTTTGTCGCTTTGCACCAAGTTTATTATTTCTGCAAGTTTTTCGGCGCTTACATTAACTTCGCTTAATTTGCATTGTTTATCGTTCATAATTTTGCGAATGTCTGTCAAAATCCAACCGCTTGCTGCTTTTGCACTGCCGCAGAATTTTGCGACTTTTTCGTAGTAGTCGGCGATTTCGATTGTTTCCGTTAAGACGGCGATTGCGTCGTTGTCTAATGAATATTGTTCGGCAAAACGCTTTTCTTTTGCTTTCGGAAGTTCGGGCAGAGAATTTCTTTGCTCTTCTATCATTTCGTCTTCGACAACCAGCGTGCTCAAATCGGGGTTGGGGAAATAGCGGTAATCGTCCGCCGTTTCTTTGCTTCGCATTGGGATGGTTATGTTTTTGTTCGGCTCCCAAAGGAATGTCTGCTGAATAACTTTTCCGCCGTTTTCTATAAGTTCGGTTTGGCGCGCCACTTCGTAATCTATCGCTTTTTTTACGTTAGAAAAGCTGTTCATATTTTTGAGTTCGGCTTTTGTGCCGAGTTTACTTTCGCCGACGGGGCGTATTGACACGTTCGCGTCGCAACGCAGGCTTCCCTCTTCCATATTGCAGTCGCAAACGTCCAAGTATTGCAAAATCTTCTTTATTCCCGCCAAATACTGATACGCTTCTTCACTGCTTCGCATATCGGGCTCGCTTACTATTTCTATAAGCGCCGCGCTACTGCGGTTTGCGTCAAAAAGCGAGTCGATGTCTTGGTCGTGGATGAGTTTGCCCGCGTCTTCTTCGAGGTGTATTCGCGTAATTCCTATGCGTTTTTCTGCGCCGTCTGCAACAATATCCAAATATCCGTTTTCGCAAATCGGTTTTAAATACTGCGAGACCTGATAGCCGTGCGGCAAATCGGGATAAAAATAGTTTTTCCGCTCAAAAACGCTTTCTTTACGGATAGTATGATTTGTCGCAAGTCCTGCGCGAATTGCTTTTTTTACGACCTCTATGTTCAATACAGGCAATCCGCCCGGTAAGCCTAAACAACAAGGACAAGTGTGAGTGTTGGGCTCGTCGCCGAAAGATGTCTGACAGCCGCAGAAAATTTTCGTTTTGGTTTTCAACTGCGCGTGAATTTCCAATCCTATAACAGTTTCAAATTTCATTTTTTTTCTCCATTTTATGCATTTTTCAGAGAAAATACTATTTTTTCAGAAAGTTGTGGGGAATTTATGTTATATTTTATAAAAAGATACATTTGCATAATAACAAAATATTATTTTACGTGGTAAAATTGAATGATTTTGCAAGGAATTGGTGCTAAATGGCAAAAAAAGTAAATATTGTTGGAAAATCTTTGAAGAAAATTTATGCGCGATGTTCGATATGCAGTATTCAAAATATTGCATTTGTCGCTATTACCCCCCCCCCCCCCCCCCCCCCCTCCCCCTCCACCAATTTTTCCCCTTCCCGTCTCTCTCCCCTCATACCAAACGTTGCCCTCCCCGCTTTTCCATCCTTTCTCCCTCTTTTTTTTTATCTCTCTCTTCCCTTCACAAACTCAT
>WRAZ01000024.1 GCA_009779925.1 Chitinivibrionia bacterium | reverse complement strand
GTTTTCCGCTTCGTAAACAAGGCTTAATTCTAAAAGTTCACTCTCGTTTTGTCTTATTGTATCTAATAAATTTCTGTCGTATCTGTTCAAATCCTGCATATATCTTATGCGATTTACTATATCTGTCGGTGAATTTGCACCCAAAATGATTGACAAAATCGTCGGCTCGCCCATTTTATACATTTGCACAAGTCTTCTTGTCATAATTTCTCTGCGACTGTCGAGTGCAGATTGCGTAAGCGACAGAGCCGCAGACGTCTGTTCTCTCTGAACGCTTAAAGAGTCTATTTGGTTTTGCACGATTTCTATCAGATTAAGGCTTGTTTCTATTGCTTTTTCCATCTCGTTGAGGCGTAATAGTTGCTCGTCTTCTGTTTTTGCAAGCTCCGTAATCCTTCTCTCGCTTCTCGAAATTAAAGTTTGCAGGGAATCCGCGCGGTTTCGATGGTTTTGAATTTGTGTTTCCAAATCGGATACACTGCGCGCAAAAACAAGCGTTTGTGCAAGAACGAGGATGAATATAGTTGCGAATATTTTCAAAATAGACCCCCGTTTGGGAATGTGAAAAATACACCCTTCAGGATTCGAACCTGAGACCTACTGCTTAGAAGGCAGTTGCTCTATCCAGCTGAGCTAAGGGTGCAAAATAGTGGTCGGAGAGGCAGGATTTGAACCCGCGACCTTCTGGTCCCAAACCAGACGCGATACCAAGCTACGCTACTCTCCGTAAAATTTCAGATGGGAAAATACTATATTCCCGCGGCAAAAATCAAGGGTAAATTAAACTCTTGTGCGTAAAAGTCCTCTTTGCGATTTATTTAAGAATTCAAGCATTCTCTTTCTGATGTCATCATCACTCATCTGCGCGACTATTTTCGCCTTTGCATCTTCGAGTGTTAAGCCGCTTCTGAAGAGGAGTTTATACATTTTCTTTATTGCGCTTACGTCTTCATTCGTAAAACCGTTGCGCTCTAAACCTACCTTGTTGTGTCCTGCGATAAAAGTGCTTCCGTCCGCGATTGCCACAAGCGAATACGGGACAATGTCCATATTTACATACGCGTAAGCGCCAATAAACGAATAATCGCCGATTACCGTGAACTGGTGTATTCCGACGTTTCCGCCGCAAATTACGTTTCGTCCGACTGTTGTGTGTCCTGCCATTGCCAAGCCGTTCGAGGAAACAAAGAAGTCGCCGACTTCGCAGTCGTGGGCAATGTGGCAATAGGCAAGAAGTGCGCAATCGCTTCCGATTTTTGTAATTCCGTTGTTAGCCGAAGTTCCCTTGTTCAGAGTGCAAAACTCACGAATTATTGTTCTGTCGCCGATTTCCAAGGTTGCGGCTTCGTCGCGGTATTTTAAATCTTGCGCAACCGTGCCGACGCTCGCTCCGTTAAAAATTCGGCAATCTTTTCCGATTTTAGTATTGCTTCCGATAAACGCGTAGGAGCCGATAATTGCTCCGTCCGCGATTTGGACGTTGTCTTCAATAACCGCAAATGGGGCGATTTGGACGCCTGTACCGAGTTCTAGATTTTTTCCGATAACCGCTTTTTCACTTATTTGCACGCTCATAATTTTCTCTCTTCTTACGCAGTTTTAAGCATTTACCATACAAGTTAATTCCGCTTCGCAGGTTATTTTTCCGTTAACCTTCGCCTTTGCTTCGCAAACAAAAATGTTGCGCCTTTTCTTGACAAGATTTACTTCCAAAACGAGTTTATCGCCCGGGCGCACGGGATTTCTGAATTTGCATTCGTTTATTCCCATATAAAGCATATTTTTCTTATTGTTCTCGTTTTCTTCCTTGCCTAAATCTTCATATAAAACCATAATTCCGCCTGCTTGCGCCAACGCTTCTAATTGCAAAACGCCCGGCATAATCGGGTTTCCGGGAAAATGTCCTTGAAAGAAATGGTCGTTGAAAGAGACGTTTTTGTATGCCGAAATTTTTTCTCCGGGAATGATTTTTTCAACGCCGTCAACAAGCAAAAACGGGTAGCGGTGAGGAAGCATTTTCATAATGTCGGCGTATGAGATATTGTGCTGTTCTTCTTTCTTCTTTTTCAGATATTCGCGCACTCTTTTTGCGAATGTTTGGTTTGCCGCGTGTCCACTGCGAGCCGCCATAACGTGTCCTCTTATCGGCTTTCCGAGCAGATACAAGTCGCCTACCAAATCAACCGCCTTGTGTCTGCAAAGTTCGTTCGGAAAACGCAGTTCGCGATTGTTCACAAAGCCGTTCGTTCCGGGGAAAATCTCTTTTGAATTTGGAAATTTTGCTTTCAATTCCTCCGCCATTTTTTCGTCAAACGGAATATCCTGCACAACCATTGCGCTGTCTAAGGTGCCGCCTTTAATAAGCCCTCGTTTTGCCAATTCTTCAATTTCCGATAAAAAGCAGAACGTTCTGGCAGGCGCAAAATCTTTTTCAAAATTATTAAAATTAAACATTGTTGTGTGTTGCGCGCCGATTATCGGAGAATTGTAGTCCACCATAAGCGTTATGTAGTAGTCTTCCGCTGGGAAAACCGCCAAAGCTGTGCTGTTTTCGTTGTAAAGCCACATCGGCTCGTCAAATTCTATAAATTCCTGCTCCGCGTCTTGTTTCAGCACTCCCGCCTCCGTTATCAGGTCAATGAACGGTCTTGCTGAGCCGTCGATTAACGGAACTTCTTCTGCGTCTATTTCAATTCGGCAGTTTGAAATATTTGTTGCCGCCAATGCCGCCATTAAGTGTTCTATCGTGAAAATTTTTACGTCGCCGATGCCGATTGCTGTGCTGAGCGCATCCCCGACAACATAGTCTATATCTGCGGGAATTTCGGTTTTTTGCGGCGTGTCTATTCGCACGAATGTTATTCCGCTGTCAATTTTCGCAGGGTGAAGTGTAATTGTTCCTTTAACTCCGGTGTGAAGTCCAACTCCCGAAATGGAAGCGCTTTTTGCTATAGTTCTTTGTTTCATTGTAGGTTTATCCTCCGTTATATTTATTTACAGATAAAATAATAAATTTCCGACCTCAAAATCGGCAACGAATGCTTTTTTGTGTTTTTTTACAGCAAAACGTGGAGAACGAGAACTTATCAGCAAAATAGAATGTGAAGAGAAAAATGAAAATGCTGCCTTGGGGAAGACAGCATTTTCTTTATAAAAACGTATTAAAGATAATCTGCTTCACAAATTGGGGAAGTTCAGCAGAAACACACAAGGGAGGTGCATCTTTCGTTTTTCATTATATGCTATCGGCAGGTTTTTTGAAATACTTTATACTTATTTTGAAAAAAATTATTTTTATTTCAAATAAGTCGTAAAAATCTTATTTTTTTATTAAGATTTCGGTTTCACCGCGAATTTGCTCTAACATCGGATACTCTTTTGCCCAAAATTCGTAAATTTGCAACGCGGCGTCTTCTCTTTCGCATTCAAGCGCGCAGTCAAACATATTCAAATAAACGTCCTGATTGAGTGGATTGTATTTGAGCGACTCAAAAAACAGTCCGAACGCCTCTTCGTATTCTTTTGCGTTAAACTGTATAATTCCGAGCCCGTTATACGCTTCCGCGCAAGGTCTGACTTCATCAATGTGATTAACAAACGCTGTAATCGCATCGACAAATTCGCCGTTTTTAATGGCGCGTTCACCCTCTTCGATGAGCGGATGCCAATATCCCAGCAAATATGCGCGTACGCTTTGGTAAATATCATTGTCGGGCGAGGTTATCGCTGTGTGAATTATTGTGATGTTTTCGTTGTCGTGATTATCATTCGCCGCCTTTTCAAAAATGGGAGCGACTTCTTCGATTTTTTTGAGTTTCAACGCCGCGTCAAGGAGATTGTTTAAATAATCTTCGTTGGTGTTGTCTAATCTTACGGCTTCTCTGAATAGTCCGAAAGCGTCCGCCCAACGTTCCTGTTGCCACGAAATAAAGCCCAAATTGTTGTATGGAGCGGCAAGAGTTGGGTCTTCGTCAATCAACTCAATAAGTGTAAGCATAGCGTCATTGTAATTGTCGTTCTGTATGTTATTTTCGGCTTCTTCCAATTTTTTGGCTTGAAAATCAGTCATCACAACTCCTTTTTATCCATGTCTTTTACGCGCAAAAATACTTTTTGGCAATTAAACAATGCGGTATTTTGTGCGTTTTTTAGTGTTTTTTACTATATATCGGCAATAAAGAGGCGAGGCTTGAGTGCTTTTTTTAAGTTCTGCAGAAATCGAGCAGGGATAAGTTTGCGGAATAGAATTTTCAGACTTTGTCTTTTTGATAAGTTTTAGGAGTGAAATCCGTAAATTATATCGCGCATAAATTATTTTACCGCCTACGACAAATGCCGAAAATGTAGTTTTCTACTTTTTCGTAATTTTTATTATACCTCAACGCGAACTTCCCTCATAAGGTTGTTCTGCTGCGTTGAGGCTTCTATTTAAATAATGGAACATTTTTCGGTGTTTGTCGTGAAACAATTGATTATGGGCAGAACAGCCTTTGCTGTGTTTCTGTCTGAACTTAAAAAAATTGCTGAAAAACGGCAGAAAGGTTGCGGTATTATGGGCGTATTCGCTAAAACAGTGTTGATGTTGATGGTATTTTATGTAAGTGTGTGGGCGCAGAATGTTGACTGGGATAGTCAAGAAGCGAAAGAGTGGCAAGAAAGAGTCAGTATTACTAATTATACAAGAGTTGTACTAAAAATGCCTAACAGAAATATAATATTAGAAAGAGGAAGAAAACTTCCGCGATTACCGATTGATTATGTAGTGGCAGGTCGTGCAGTCGAGGTTTTTCGCGTTAATAAGAGCCTAGCCAGAATTAACATAGGCGGAGTACATATATTTATGGTTTATACAAAGAGAAACGGAGAAATTCTCAGCTTTTTCTGCTTGGACAACACAATAGAAGCAGGTTTTGGATATTGGGACGTTCTTTAATCGATATTGAGAGAAGCGCCGCTGTGGAAAAATAGACAGACAATCCGAAAAAATTATCTGTCTATTTGATAGCGTTCGCTTTTATTAAAAATTCCAAGCGAAACGTGCGCCTCACCCACTCGTCAAATGCCACCCCGCGCCATACGGACAAGGGTACTCTTTGAGCGAAACCTTATTTACTGACATTTGATGTCTCGCCACTTCGGCGGCTTCTTGGGCAGAGGAATATAACCTCTTTGCCTCGCCGTTTTTTCCTATGCAGAAGGAACATTGCTTTTCGTCGTCGGGGACGTATGAGTAGAAATTTCGTATTTTCAAATGTTTTCCTCTTTTCATAAATAATAGCGCTTTTTGCGGATTAAAATAATATTTGCTCTCGGAAACTGCGATTAAAATGCGATTTAACTTATCTCTCCCTAATATATTTATGAAAATTGGAAGTCTGACTTCCAATTTTCATAAATCGAGAGAAACACCGCTTTGGGAGAGGTTTTTCGCCAACTCCTCAAAATTTCTCGCCAATGCCATAATAAAACTTTCTGCTTTAAAATCATTGCAAATTTCGTCCAAATAAGTTGTGTTTCTTCGCAAAAACTCCCTTACCTCTTCACAATCCCCCTCAAAATAATCGCAAATTCTTCGATAATCCGCAGTTATCGGAATAGTTCCGTGCTGTAAAATTCCTTGCGGCGTATAAACCTGCGAGCTTGCCACAAGTTTTTTGCCACCAACGCTGATTTCGCCGAAGGTTTGTGTTTCGGCACAAAAATCGCTGTGCAAATTGCGCTTGTCCTCTGTTTTGCAATCTACTTTAATACCAAAATCTATCAATGTTTTTACTATCGGTTTTGAAATCGATGAAATTGCGGATTTTAAATTTTCGCCTGTCTGTTTCACAAAAATCTGCGGTATCGAAATCGAATAGCATATATCGTTTGAGTGCAAAACCGCTCTGCCGCCTGTTATGCGTTCTACAATTTTTACGCCGTCTTTTTTGCATTTTTCTCGGTCGATTTTTAGGTGTTTTTGCAGTTTGCCTGTCGATATTACATCGCCGTTCCAAGAATATATTAGTAAAATTATTTCGTCGGACAATTTTGCGCGTTCAAATAGTTCGCTCTCAAGCGGCATTTGGTTTTGCGGGTCTATTTGACTTAAAAAAATCGTTTTCATACACTTAATTTCCGATAATTACTGAATTGATATGTGGAAAAATAGTATTTTTACGCGAACATTTTGGGGAAAGCGCGTAAATGAACGATAAAAAGCAAAAACTCATAGTAATTATCCCTGCCGCAATTTTGGCGGCGGCGCTTTTGTCCGTCGTGATTTTGCTGATTGTCAGAGCCGCAATCGGGGGAGGGCAGAGCGAGTTTTCGACCTCGGCGGCGTTTATTCAGAGACGGGACTTTTTGTTTGAGGAAAAATTACGCATAACCGCTCGCTCCTTTGGGATAAACGACGATAATTTTACCACCGACATCGACTTGGAAGAATTACAGACCGTTATAACAATTCGCTTCCCGCGCGCGAAACTTATAGAAGAATTTGTTATGCAGATATTTGCCGTCGTCGAAAATACGGAATATCGAATAGTGGAATCTATGCACGTTCGCAGAGGACGAGTAGCGGGGCGGCGGGAATTTGTCCGAATGGTTTTTGAAAACAAACGGCGACCGAGCGAAAAAATTATATGTGAAATAGTAATAACCAACGAAGTTGCGGCGCCAAGCGCGCGCGCGGCGTTTTTGATAAGGGGACTTGATAGGTTATCGCCCGAAAAAAGTCTTGCGCTTTTGGAACTCGGTCAGCCGTTGAGTTTTGTTTTAACGCCTTGGCAGGTGAATTCTTCCGTTATTCATTCGGTTTCTCCCGACGGTGAAGAGGAAGAAAGACGTCGCAGAGAAGTGAGAGATACCGTTCCCGAAATTTTTAGCCAGTTGCTCTTGCCCGTCTTAATTGAAATTCCCATCGAGGATAACCAGACGCATTTTGAGCAGAGACGATACACAATCAGGCAGGCAGACAATCGTCGCCGGATAAACGAAAGAATGAATATGCTTACAAGGATGTATCCGAACGCGGTCGGTTTTTTTGCGCAAACGGGAAATCTTGTGCTTAATTCCCGAACTACCGCGCAAAATTTTCTGAATACCATAAGAAGGCGCAACATAATGTTTGTGGACGCTCGCCGCACTGCCCGAACTTCGACGGCAAGAGAAGTTGCGCGCGAAATTAACGCTCCTTACGATACCATAACTTTTTGGTTGCCCGCGGACGGTGCAAGAGGGCTTAGCGTTGCCGAATGGGAAAGGCAGATAAACTCAGTTGCCGAGAGGGTTGCGCAAAACAGAAATTCCACAATTTTTGTTGCGGCGGACGACAATTTTGTACAGGCATTTATTAACGTTTTGCCCAATATTGCAAGACGGGGAATAAGATTAGTACCGATAACACACTTATAAAAAAGGAGAAAAATATATGGCAAAACTCAGCGTAAATATCGACCACATAGCCACGCTTCGTCAGGCAAGAGGCGGAATCGAGCCAAGCCCGGTTCACGGAGCGGCGTTGGCGGAAATTGCAGGGGCTTCGGGAATTACGGCGCACCTTCGGGAAGACAGGCGCCACATTAACGACAACGACATTTATTTGATAAGGCAGATTTCGACGACATCTTTTAACTTGGAAATGGCGGCAACGCAGGAAATGGTGGCGATTGCCGTGGATGTTCGTCCGAATATTGCAACGCTTGTTCCCGAAAAACGCGCGGAAAAAACCACGGAAGGCGGGCTTCCTGTTCGTGGACACGAGAAAGAGCTTGTGGATAAAATCGCAAAATTAATGGAAAATAACATCGGTGTATCGCTTTTTATAGACCCCGATTTCGACCAGATTAAAGCGGCGCTGAAAATTGGTGCGAGCCATATAGAATTGCACACTGGCAATTACGCAAACGCAAGAGGCAAGGAGCAAATGCACGAACTCGAACGCCTTAAGGACGCGGCGGCTTATGCGCACAAATTGGGACTTATCGTGAACGCAGGGCACGGACTGAATTACCATAACACGGCGGCAGTTGCGGCGATTGACTGCATTGCAGAGTTAAATATCGGTCATTCTATAATTTCGCGCGCAGTTTTTGTAGGCTTGGATGCCGCTGTAAAAGATATGATGAGGATAATAGAAACGGGCAGTTCCGTATGAAAACGCTTTAATTTTGTTTTCCCCCTTGACAGCCACTGCGAAAAAAACGTATATTGCGGTAGTTTTTTGGGCGCATAACTCAGTCGGTTAGAGTAGCGGACTCATAATCCGTTAGTCCAAGGTTCGAGCCCTTGTGCGCCCACTTCTTAATTTAAGGCAATATGAACATAAAATAGCAGGGAGGTTTAGATGTCCTTTGAAAATAAACTTTTGGAAATAGAAACTTTAGATATAAAAATCGCCCAACTTGAAAATTCTAAACTTGAGTATCCTCTGAAACTTGCAGAATTAAAAGAAGTAATAGGTCAAAAAGAAAAGTCGCGAGACTTGACAAAAAGCAATTTGGAAAAGTTGGAAAAGGATATTTCGTCGGCAAATATCGACCTTGAAACTCACAACAATGAACTTGCTCGAAGCCACGAGCGTTTGACTTCCGTAAAAAACAATAAGGAATTCGACGCCGTGCAAAAAGAAATAAGAACTCGCAAGACAGTTGTGGCGGAAACAAAGCAAAGCATTGCGAAGCTTAAAGAAAAATTGCCCCAGTTGCAAGAAGAATTTAAGGCGGCGCAAGAAGAAGTTGACGGAGTGATTGCGCAAAATTCTCCGCAAATTGAAGAATTGACGAGCAAAATTGCCTCGATTGACGACGATATTGCGGCGACCACAAGCGAAAAAAATGCGCTTTGTCCGAAAGTGGATGAAGATTTGCTAAAGATGTATGATGCTGTTTTGCTTGGGCGTAAAAGAAGCGGAAAAGTGCTTGCGCACATATCTGCGGACAGTAAGAAGTGTTCGTATTGCGGACAGGTTATAAGCCCGAACCTTTTGAAAAAAATCTTTTCAAGCGCCGTTTTGGTTGCGTGCGAAAATTGTGGATCGTTGTTTGTTTTGACCGAAAACGCTCAAAATCAGAAAACCTCTTGACAGAGGCGTGTGAAAAATAATATTTTACGACGGTTTTTTATGTGCAGGCGTAGCTCAATGGATAGAGCATCTGACTACGGATCAGAAGGTTGAGGGTTCGACCCCTTCCGCCTGTACCATTTAAAATGTTATTTGTGTAGTGTTAACGCTTATTGAAAAAAGGAGGAACTATGATTGGCTTTGACCCGATGTATCTTGCATTTGCTTTGCCGGGGCTCCTTTTGGCGGGCATAGCTTCTCTTATGACTTCAGGCACTTTTAAAAAATATTCAAAAATTCGTTCGGCAAAAGGGCTTACGGGGGCGGAGGCGGCTCGTCGGCTTTTGGCGGACGCGGGAGTCAACGACGTTCGTATTGAGCAGGTAAGCGGGCATTTGTCAGACCATTACGACCCGCGCTCAAAGGTTTTGCGTTTGTCGCCGCAGGTTTACGGAGAAAATTCTCTGTCCGCAATCGGAGTTGCCTGCCACGAAGCAGGGCACGCATTGCAACACGCACAGGGCTATATGTGGTTGAATTTTCGCTCGGCTATGGTTCCTACGGTAAACATAAGTTCGAAATTTTCGTATATTGTATTGATTGCGGGTTTTTTGCTTAGTAATTCCAATCCGATTTTCGGCAATAATCTTATAATCGCAGGAATAATTTTGTTTTCGGCTTCAGTTTTGTTTTCTATAATTACTTTACCTGTGGAATGGGACGCGTCTCACAGAGCAAAATTGCTTATGGTGGAAAGCGGAGCGGTTGACAGAATTGAGGCGCAATCGGCGGGAGCGGTTTTAAACGCGGCGTTTTTGACATATCTTGCGTCGGCTATTACTTCGCTTCTAACATTACTTTACTATCTTTGGCGGTCGGGACTTATCGGCGGTCGTCGTTAAAAATTAAGGAGAATTTAAAATGCTGTCTATTGATTTAACAGGAAAAATTGCGTTTATCGCCGGCGTGGGAGACGACCACGGATACGGTTGGGCTATCGCAAAGAGGCTTGCGGAAGCAGGCGCGACAATTTTGGTAGGAACTTGGCCTCCCGTCCTTGAGTTATTTGTAAAATCGCTCGAAAGAAACAAACTCGACACAAAACTGCCCGACGGAAGCGAAATGAAAATCACCGAGATATTTCCTCTCGACGCGGTTTTTGACTATCCCGAAGACGTTCCGCAAGACATAAAAGAAAACAAAAGATACGCGGGAATTACGGGATACACGGTCAGCGAAGTTGCGAAAAAAGTGGCGGAAAAATACGGGAAAATAGATATTCTTGTTCACGCTTTGGCAAACGGTCCCGAAGTGAAAAACGACCTTTTGGAAACTTCTCGCGCAGGATATTTGGCGGCGTTTTCGGCTTCGTCGTATTCTTTGGTGTCGCTTGTTAAGCAGTTTGGTTCTAATATGAATGCCGGCGGCTCGGTTATTTCGCTTTCTTACCTTTCCGCTGACAGAACAGTTCCCGGATACGGCGGCGGAATGGGCGCGGCAAAAGCGGCTTTGCAACAAGATACTCGTACCCTTGCTTTTGAATGCGGCAGAAAATGGAACATCCGAGTGAATACAATTTCGGCGGGACCTTTGGGAAGCCGAGCGGCAAAGGCGATAGGATTTATCGACAGAATGATAAAATATTCGGCGCACAACGCCCCGCTCAGACAAGAGATGGAAGCGGATTTTGTGGCGTGTCCCGCGGCGTTTTTGTTGTCGCCGATGGCGGCGGCTATAACGGGAACGGTTGTTTATGTAGATAATGGATTAAGTTCGATGGCTTGTGGAATAGATCGCCTTGTAGAGGGCGCAATTGACGAAAAATAAAAAAACAGTGTTTTTTAGAAAGGACGGTTAAGAATATGAAATTTGCTAAATTGACAGTATTGTTTTTGTTGTTTGTGTTTGCCTGCAGTGCATTCGCAGGTTCAAGAAGAAATCAGCCCGAGGGAACGATTGCCGATACGACCGCCGAATGCGTTTTTATGCGAGAAGTGTGTGCGTACGCTTGGGATTTGCAGAGAGAAGTTGAGGCAATGACCGAAAACGACGAAGACGAACGTACGCAAAAAAGAGAAATGATGCAAGTCCTCAACAGCAGTATTATGCGTTGTGAGAATGCGAGAAGAGAGTGTACAAGAAGCGTTCGACGATAATAAGTTTCTTGCTTCTGCAAGTCGTATTAACATCGTGCCTTTTCGCTCAAGATTATCAAACAGCCGAAGCGCGGGACTTTGAGACGGCGCATTCGGCTGATACTTTTTTTGTTTTCGGTACGCATTCTTTCGGAATTCTAAATCTTCCGATCGCGCCGAACAACATTCCATACCTTATAAATAACGATATAGAGTCTGAAACCCAGAGAATTGTTTTGCCTATGGGGCGACACAGAATTTCTTGGCACGGCGGCATAGGATATATGCCGATAGATACTTTTGTCGATGTGCGAGCGGGTGAAATACTGAATTTACGTCTTTCTTTTGTTGAAAGACAAGGGACTATATTTATTGAAACTGAGCCCGACGAGGCAAGAATTTTTCTTAACTCAGACCTTGCGGGGGTAGGTACGCTTTTCAGGGACATAAAAGCAGGCGAGCATCGCCTTGCCGTATCGGCACACGGGTTTCACGGGATTGAGCAGACCATTACCGTTTTTCCGAACAGGCTTACGCGTTTTCATATACAATTACCTTCCACTCACGACCGAGACGGCGACGGCTTTCCCGACAGTGTTGACCTTTGCCCTGATGTTTTCGGCATTTATCGCGGCTGTCCGAGACCTCCCGTATGGCACGAATTGAAAGAATTACGCAGTTTTTGGAGAGATTATTTAAGCCAACAACCGTTTACAATAGAAGTTTTGGCGTTTGCTTTTCAACACAGAATAGCAACAGAACCTATTTTTCGCGAACTTATAGGGCTTTTTAACGACGGACCTGTTATCGGGACTAATCACAGAGGATTTTCGGCGTTTAATAAAATATGGATTGGGCACAGGCAGTGGATAATGTCGTTGGAATACGGACAAGGTTTTGCGGGGTCAAGATACAGAAAATCGTTCGATATACCCGTCGATATTGATTTTGATAACGGCTTTTGGGTGGAATACGACAGGTTTGGGGATTTAGAGCCGACTATGATACTGAGGTCGTATTCGGGGCAAATCGGTTTTCGCGCAGGAAACGAAATTTTGTCGCTTGCGATTTTAACGGGCTATCAGCGCGAAAAAATAATGTTGAACAATATAACCGAAAGAAATGAACGCGGCAGAAGAACTCTTTCGTCGAGGAGCGCGCGCAACGACACGTGGATAACGAGTGTTCGGGCGGCTCTTTCACCAATCGGAGAAAATTTTCATCCCACATATTTTATAGAACTCTCCATTACACCGATATTGGGCGACGGCGACGGGAGTGCAATAAGCCGAGCGCTTCGTCCCGAAACCAGCGGGTGGGTAGGATTTCGCGGCGGCATTATTATTCCGTGGCGATTGCAGAGAAACGATTGAATTTCTCGATTTGTAATGAAAAACCAAAGTTTTCAAAATAATTTCTCACGCTCATAGAACATATAGTATTTTATCGGTGCAACAAATAATAGATTGCGGATATTTACTCCGTAATTTGTTAAATTTTTATTTTTTTATGTGTGAAAACACAGAATGTCCTTTATGAGGTTGTTCTGTCTGTGTTTTCGCACTGATTATTCGCGGAATATCGTAATCTATTGTTTGTTGCAGAACTTTTATGATCGGCAGAACAGCCTTTAAGCTGCTTTTGTCTGATTTTAACATTTAATTTGCTGTCAAAAACAGCGGGAGGTTGTGGATTATGGGTAAATTTACCAAGGTGTTTAGCGTGTGGGCGCTGCTGGTTGCAGCGATGTGTTTTGTTTTTGTCGGGTGTTCCGACGATAATGGCGGCGGCGAAAAAGAAAACGGCGAAATAAAAATACCGCCTCAAGGTGATTTCACATTGGTGGGGCTTGAAGGTTTCGACGGAGAAAAGGTAAGCGGAACGCTTGTGGAATCAAAAACTTCTCAAGGCAATGAAATTGTGCTGAGATGGAACGATTCCGACGAAGAAAGTTTCGACAATTTAGTTGCGTGGCTTATTGAAAACGGCTACAGCGTTGCAAGCGAAAACGCTCCGAACGAAAACATTTCCGCTCAAGGCAGATCGGCGGGTGCTTATTTGATTTGGGTCGGAGAAATGGGATTATTCGGCAGAATGATGGAAGCAACGGTAGTGTTTTTCCGTCAAAATGCGACATTTGCAGGGCAGTCGTTCAGTGCAAATGCGTTGTTTTTTATGGTAGAGCCTCAAGGCGGCGGCAACAACAACGATAACGCCGACGACCTTATTCTTCTCGGCAACATCGCTCTGAGAAACGGGCAATACGACCAAGCGATAAACTACTTTGAGCGGGCGTTTCAAGCGGATAACAACAATCCGAGGGCTATTATTTACTCGGCATTGGCGCATATCGCAAGAATAAGCATAGACCGCAGAGTTGTGGATTTATTCAGAGACCGCTTTGGTTTTACGGATTATCCCAATCGTCTTAACGCCTTATTCTCTAACGACTGGCTACGAAGCTACGAGCGGGAATGGCTACTAGGAAGTTTTTTTGTTCCGACTGCAAACGAAGGACAAGGGGGGTGGGCTATGTGGATTGGAGAAGACCCTACTTGTAGATCGGGTTGTGATAGAGATTGGAGTTGGTCGGGAAATGTGCCTGAAAGATCGGGGTATTATGTTGGAAGATGGGTTTGGAACGGTACGCTTATTTGCAGGGATACTAATTATCAACCCATAGATTGCGAAACTGTTTGTTTAGGTGCTTATGGTATACAAATAGAGAATTGTGAACCCGAGAATTGGGATTTCACTTGGGACTATGATGGCGAATGGGAGATGGTATGGACATTAGTTAGAGAACAGCCGATAATTGAGACCAGATCTTCTTCATTCCCCGGATTAGCAAACGTTGAATGGCTCAGAGGGGCTAATTCTTGGCATAGTCAAACGCTTACATCTACGGGCGCGCCAAGCCCCGAAACTTGGACTTTGCTTTTGTTTGCAAACCTTATCGACAGAAACACAAACGGCTTAAACGACGCTTTGGACGAACTTATCGGCTCTGTTTTCGGGCAAAGTTATGAAAACGCCTTAAACCGAATTGCAAGATTGCGAAGCACTCCGAACACAAGAATTACGCTTCACAGGCACTTTATTGAGGCTTTGCATTTGGACGGCATTATTACCGAGCACGACCAAATCGGCTGGGCGGAAGTAAACGCTATGGTATCCGCAATGACAGGCGTAAAAGCAAGTTTACAGTGGCTTACGGCTTATGATTGGAACACCAATCTTAACGTATTCCGCCACGCTTGGCAGAACAACGAAAACTATTGGTACGGTCGAGTGGAGCAAATGAACAGAGCGGATTTGCCGTTTGTAAATAACTTTTTGAAACCAAGAGCGGGAAGAATGGCGGCGGCAAAAGCAAGTTTTGTTTCGTCAATTACGGGAATAAGAGAGTCGTATTCCGCAATAATGAACAGCGATTTGTATCCTAAGGCAGTAAAAGACGCTCATCAAACAATAAACGAGGGCTTGGGAATACTGATTTCGTCAATTCAAAACGGCGGCAACTTTTGGGTGCCCTCAGACCCGACAAGAGGCGCTTGGCCCAATTCGCAAAGGTCGGACGTTGTTTTCGGAATGAATGTCGGGCTACTTTTTACGGAAGGTCATTTTTCTCTGAACAATTTGTTTGAAACCGAAAGCAACGGAGTTCCCGCGTTTTTCAGCGGCAATACACGGCTTACGCGTGAAAATTATATGAGTTTAACGGAAGGTGGGCGAACAATCGGTATGAGATTCAGAACTGTGCCAATATCGAGCGTTGTGCTTTATCCCGACGTAATAGGCGAAAACGCTTATGAGTTAGTAGAAGCGCTTCCCGCGCCGCTTGCACGAATACTTTTTGAGAAGTATCACAACATAACGCGATGAGGTTTTCAAAAAAAGTATTGTTTTTCAGGGCTTGGATTTGGGTTTTGGTTTTACTGAAACCCCTCCTTGCCCAAAACTTTGAACTTTCAAGCGAAAGCGGAATTTTACTGCATTTGCAAGACGACCGAATATTTTTTTGGAATGCCGACATAAATTATGACAACCCAAAATTTTTCCGTAATCGCTTGGGATTTCTTAAAATCGGCTCGAATATGCCTTGGTTTACAAGCGAAATTATCAGAGCCGATTATTCTGTAAAATTCGACTTCAACGCAATTTCACCCCAAATTTTCGCAGGCTTTTTCAGTCAATCCGAAATAGAAACGCGCTTTCGGCATCGCGGAGATCAAATAAAAATTACAAACGAGGGCGCAAAGGGCTTTTATATCGGCTCAAACGTGGAGCTAAATATTCGCGATTTCCGATTTACCCCGTCTTTTTTGCTCGGCAAAGGAAAATTTGACGACGGGTGCTTTTATTATTTTTTCGGGAAACCCGATATTCCTCTCTTTCTGCATTTCGGCTTGTCGGCAGAACACAAAGAAAGGCATAAACTGAATATTTCGTATCAAACTTTTGACATAAATATCGTAAATAACGCAGAAATGCCGCTTTTTAATTCCGATAATTACGTTTTGGGAATAAATTACAGGCATTTGTTTTCCAAACCGCAAAAATTATCGAACATTTACGGAATTTTGGGATTAAACTACGCTTCTTTTTCGGCAGACGGCTCCATAAATCCTGCAAATCAGCAATATTTTCTGTTTCCGTATATGTTTTTCGATATAGACGGAGAAGCAAACGCGCTTGCTCTTTGGACTGCCCTTTCGTTTGAATTGCAAGCTCGCCGCTTAAATCATTTATTTATGCTCGGCGCGGCAAATATTATCGGCGGTGAATTCAGCGCGGATGTCCATTACTTATACAAAAGATTATTCGGCGGCAGAGAAAAACAGAGAGAAATGTACTTAGACCTAAAAAACACAGGATTAGCATTTCTTGGATATTCGCTCGAAAGCCCGCCCTTAAACATAAAAAACAGAGCAAAAATTCACTTCGGAATGCGAAAAATCTTCGCCGCGCCTTGGGGTTTAGACAAATTTCGAGCAAACGACGTAGAAGAAAGCCCAATAATTAACGAAACAAGCAACCGAAAAAATGTATGGAAAACGATATTACTTTCTGGCTTGTCGGGGTATTTTCGGGTTGAGTTTTGATTTTCGCAACAACAGTCGGTCATTTTTTTCTGAAAATTCACATTTTGCGGTTTTGCTTGCGGGGAATTTATTATTTTAGGTGAAAATTTCATTTCTTAAAGGAGAATTTATGAGAAAAATTGCGTTTGTGGTTTGTATTGTTTGTGCTTTGTTTCTTTCGTCGGCTATGGCGATTACCTTTCCGTTGCGGCATTCTAACGCCGAAATTGATAATTTTATCAGACAAAATCCCGACTTACCCGATTTTGACAGAAGCGCTCTTATGAGCGGCGAGTTTCAGATAGGGATAAGAACAGAAACGCTTCGTTTTATGTTTGGCTCGCCCAGAAGAATAGATACTGTCAGACAGCCTTGGGCAGTGCAGGAAATGTGGCATTACAGAGTTGACAGAAATCGCCTTATGTTTATCATAGAAAACGGCGGCGTTGTAGGAATTGAAAGACAGAACTGATAAGTGGCAATAGCAATAATTGCGTTTATTTACGGGCTTCTTTTCGGCTCGTTTTTCAATGTACTGATTTTTCGTTTGCCGCGTGAGGAAAGCGTGATTTTCCCTGCCTCGCGATGTTTAAATTGCGGGCACGAACTTGCGTGGTACGAAAATCTTCCGTTGTTAAGCTATATTTTTCTTCGCGGAAAATGCAAAGAATGTAAGATTAAAATTTCAATTCAGTATCCTTTGATTGAGCTTGCTACAGGAATTTATTCCGTGTTTTTGGCGCTTGTTTTGGGCGAGCAAATTCAGTGGGCGCTCGCAGGAAATTGGTGGAATTGGATAGAGGTATTTTTGCAATATTTCACTCTTTTGCTTTTTCTTCCTATTGCGATAATCGACATTAAGCACTACATTATCCCCGACGAATTGACAATTACGGGCGTTATTCTTGCGCTTGCGGTTTCGTTTTTGCCCGACGGGATTACGCCGCTTCAGTCAATTACAGGCGCGCTTGTCGGCGGCGGCTCTTTGCTTTTGGCGGGATTTTTCGGAAAAATTATCCTCAAAAAAGACGAGGCAATGGGCGGCGGCGATATTAAATTATTGTTTTGGTTCGGCGCGCTTTTTGGTTGGCAGGCGGCGCTTGCGACAATATTTTTTGGTAGTTTTGTCGGAGCGGTAATCAGCGTTGCGCTGATTTCTCTTAAAAAGGTTGAAAGCGGCAAACATATTCCGTTTGGTCCGTATCTTTGCGCAGGAATGCTTATTTCTGTGGTATTCGGTAATGAATTATTATCTTTTATTCTGCCTTAAATAAAAAAAGCGGAAGTAAAAATACTTCCGCGATTAGTTTTCTGGTTTTTTCCTTCGCTTAATTAGCGCCCGAATTCCGAGATTAAGCGGTCTGCCAAGTTTGAGGCAAATTCTTCGGAATTATAAAATCCGCTTTCAACTCTTTGGCGAGTCGCCTCAATTCTGTCTTGACGAACATCAGGTTGCGCTTCAACCCTTTGCGCCAAAACTCTCATTGCGGCGGCGTTTGCTCCCGCTTCCCGCGCTTCGGAAGAAAGCGAAGTCCTGTCCGCGGCTTTGCTTCTTACTGCAAAATTATCGGTCTTCTCGTCTCTGGCGCGAGAGGCTCCGTCAATTTTGCGAAAATCAGCCGCAAGAGTGCTTGTTATTTGTGTTAAAACCATAACGACCTTCTTCCTTTTAAGTTGTCCGATACCTATCCTTGTTATGTATATCGGCAGAAAAAGTTAATACTTTAACGAAAATTGCAAAATTCCGGAAACAGTTTGTCGATTTCTGCTTTTGCCGCGTTGTCGGCTTCCAAAAGCGGTGGCAGCATTTCTTTGCCGTAGCCGTCTATTATAAGGGATAGCGCATATTTTATTCTTGCGATTTGGTCGTCCTTTCTGAATGTTGCCGCAATTTCGCAAATTTCTTTTTGCGTTTTTTGCGCGCCGACCATATCACCGCTTTGCAATTCTTTCCAGATTTTCACTACAAGGCTCGGACAATAATTCGCCATAACCGACACCGCGCCTTTTGCGCCTTTTTGGTAAAAGTCAAGAATTTGCGAATCGCCGCCGCACAAAAACGCGGGAGTATGCGCAATAAGCGCCTCGTCTCTGTCCGAATCTTTAAGCGCGGCGTGCGGCACGGAAGAAAGAATTTGCGGAGTAATTTTGTTTTGCGTGTGCTTTGTAAAATTGTAAAGCATACACGGGATTTTCAGAATGCTCACCGCTTCGTTAAAAAACTTTATTACGCCGTCAACAGGCGCGTTCGCCAAATAAAAAGGCGGTATCAGCGTTATGCCGTCCGCGCCGATGTCCTGCACAAAGAGAATTTCGTTTCTGACATCAAAAAGCGACGTTCCAGAAACGTTGCAGATAACTTCGCCCGAAAAGTTTTTCCGTGTGATTTCAAATAATTTCTGCCGTCTTTCGTGTCCAAGCGAGAAAAATTCGCCCGTAGTCCCGCCCGAAAGTATAGATTTAATCCCGCTTTTTTGCAGAAAATCCAAGTGCTTTACAAGCGAAATTTCGTCGATTTCGTTGTTTTTTATCGGTGTAGCGGCGGCAACTACAATGCCTTCAAATATTAGTTTGTTGAGCATTTTATTTTCTCCTTTTTTGGACGTAAAAATAATATTTCTCCAAAGCGATTATCTAAACAATTTATTTGTTTGTATCTATCATTTTGCAAAAAATATAAAAATCTCCCACTTTACCACGAAAAAATAGTATTTTGTGGATGCGAAAATTTGGAATTGTGGGGATTTTGTCCCCCACATTTTATTTATACAGATAGGTTAGAATTTCCTTTCTTGGGCTGTTCTGCCTATGTAGCCTGTCTTTTTGATGTGGGACAATTCTAAATTTTCGCAAAAAACAATGAATTTTGGCGGAACAGCCCTTGCTGTTTTGCTTTTTAATGTTTTAATATTTGTCGAAAACGGCAGAAAGGTAGGTTGCTATGGTATTTTTGGTAGTTCTTCTTGCGTGTATGTTTGTTAGTTTCCTTTTTCTTATTATGCGACTTTGGAAAGACGATATATAAATACGGGAACACAATGACGCTATTTCGCCAAAACGATTATCTAAACAATTTACTTGTTTGTATCTATAATTTTTGTGAAAACTGCAAAAATTTCCCACTTCGCCACGAAAAAAATAGTATTTTCTTGGTGCAGTAAAGTATGGAAAGTAGATTTATTCTAACTTCCATTCTATTCTTTCGTTATACATATTAAAAAGAAGAACGTCCGTTTGGGCTGTTCTATCTTCTTTTTGGCGTATAACCAAATATAGGTCTTTTCATACTTTACTGCAAAAAATATGAATTTTGGCGGAACAGCCCTTGCTGTTTTTGTTTTAAATTTTAATATTTGTCGAAAACGACAGAAAGGCAGGTTTGTTATGGAGTTTTTTGTAGTTCTTCTTGCGTGCGTGTTTATTGCTTTTCTTTTTCTTATTATGCGACTTTGGAAAGGAGATATATAAATATGGGAACATATTGGCATATATTGTCAGCCTTTTTGTTTGTGGCGAATATTATTTTCTAATAAAAACAGGGGGATTATATGCAAATAGACAATGAGGCATTGCGGGTAAAAGATACCATTCTCAAAACAACAGATTGTGAAAATATTTATCTGTTTGGCTCGCGCGCCTACGGAACTACGCACCAAAACAGCGATTACGATTTTTTTGTAGTGCTTAAAGACGACATCGAAAGCAAATATCCCATTTTAGAGCAAATTTCGCTGAACATCGCAAAGGCAAAATTTAATATACCCATTGACGTGCTTGCAGAAAAGAAAAGTTTTTTTGAAGAACGGAGCGGCTTTGCCTCAATAGAACGAAAAGTTAAAAGAGAGGGAGTCCTTTTGTATGCAAGATAACAATAAATTTGTGGCAGAGTGGATAAAATTTGCCACCGACGACTTGTTTGTCGCGAAACATCTTTTTTACGAAGTTAATCCCAAGCAACTATATATTTCTTGCTATCATTGTCAGCAATGTGCAGAAAAAATGTTAAAGGCGTTTTTGATAGGCAAAGATTGGGATTTATTAAAAATTCACGATTTAAATATGTTGTGTAATTTATGTATTGACCGCGACCATTCTTTTGAAGATATACAAGAATTATGCGCATTTGTAAATCCTTACGGCGTTGAGGTGAAATACCCCAATAATACGGAATTATATGACGAAATAGTAGAAATTGTCTTGAACAGAACGCAAAAAATATACGATTTTTGCAAAATTAAAGTGGGATTATAACACAAACTATCTCTCAAATACCTATTTAGCTTTTACAATAGCCTCCGCAAGCACCAAATCAATCGATTATCTAAACAATTTACTTGTTTGTGTTTATCATTTTTATGAAAACTACAAAAATTCACCACTCCTACACGAAATTATAGTATTTTCTTTCCGCAACAAATCGTGAATAGTGAGATTTTACTCTCGCTGTTCTCTGTTCTTTGATTGTTTTTTTTTGCCTTTTGAGAACAAGGCAACCTTTTTGGTTGTTCTGTTTGTTCCCAAAGGCACACTGTTAATTATCAATACAGAGAATTTCACGATTTGTTGCAGAATTTGAATTTCGGCAGAACAGCCATTTTGCTGTTTAATATTACCATTTGAAAGGTGGGTTTTAAGTATGGGGTTATCAAAATTAAAATGTACGGTGATTAGCATTTTATTTTCGGTGATATTTGCTTTTGGGCAAAATCAAAGTATTGAAGAAGAATTTGAACGAATTGAAGACGTATCTGAAATCACTTTCGCAGAGCAATTTATTGCAGGCGAAAGAATTCTTGAAATTCGCACGATTGAAGATTTTATAGAATTTCAGCGCTTGCGTGTCAATAGGGGGAGGAGCAGGGGAGCAACATTTGCGGGTAGAGAAATACACCTCTTGACCGACCTTATGGTTTTTGACACAACCGGAAGCAACACTTGGTCGCGGGCAAGTAGACCTACAGACTTTGATTCTGTCAGACGAAGATTTTATTTACATCGAGGTCTATCACAATTTTCCGGAGTGTTTGATGGAAACGGACATTATATCAGAGGATTATACGGCGTGAGTTTTTTTGGTGCCGAATTAAGGAATGCTGTTGTCCGAAATCTAAACATTTCGCATTCGTTTTTCACAGCGGCAAGCATTGCAAGACACACTGAAAATTCTACAATAGATAACGTCAATGTTTCTGCAACAAATGTAATTGGCGGTGGTGCAGGAGGAATAGTTCGCCACGCTTTGAAAAAAACAAGAATTACAAACAGTTCGTTTTCAGGAAATATAGAAGGAAGCTCAATGAGTAGTACAGGCGGAATAGTCAGTGTTGCGCGACACTCTACAACCTTGTTAAACAATACGGTATCGGGAACAGTGAGCGGAAGAGCGGGAAAAACAAGCGAAGTCGGTTTTAATACACCTAGTAGCGCTGTCATCAACAACAATACAGACAACGTAATATTTGTTGAACGTCCGCGAATTTTTTTTATGTCTGAGGGTAATTTTTCTTTCGGACTTGGCGATTACGGAATAAGTTCGGGAGGAGGTAATCTTATTTCGGGCGCGGTAATTAATAGACATTTTGCACTTGGTTTAGGTGTCGGGTTTAACATTACTCTTGTTCAAACTAATGATGGTATAGATAGATTGCGATGGCGGCAATCTGGGCTTGTTGTTGTCGATGAAGACAGAGTTCGTTGGGATGAGGGCGAAATTCTTTACAGATACCACCACCACATTTTAACCCCGGTTTTTTTGAGGTCTCGTTTTTACCTTGTCGAAGGACATATATCGCCGATTATTGACGCAGACGCCGGCATTGCGATTGTTTATAGTATGTGGTCATCTGATACAGATGAAATAAGCATTTATCCAAGTTTTTATTTTAATCCGAGTTTTGGTATTGCTTTCGGGCGAGCGTACGTTTCTTTGGGCTATAAACTTTGGGTAGCAGAATATGAAAGATTAGTTCGTTCGGGAGAATTTGATTCTCTCGACAGAGAATTTTTAGACAAAATTGGCACCAAGAGAAAAGCAAGTCATTCGCTTTCGTTAAGAGCCGGCGTATATGTAGGTTGGGGAAGCAGGTAAAAATTTGAAAATAGCGGGTAAAAATTGCCCGCTTTTTCTTTGTTGTAAGTATTATTTTCTATACTTGTCCAGTTTTTTTCAAAAGAAACACATTGTGTTTATTACAGCCTCTGCAAGCGTCAAATCAATCGATTATCTAAACAATTTACTTGTTTGTATCTATCATTTTTATGAAAACTACAAAAATCTCCCACTCCGCCACGAAAAAATAGTATTTTGTGTATGCAGAAAAAGATAAATAGTTGAGAATTTAATTCTTGACTTTATATCTGTTCTTTGAAATATCTTTTTTGCCAAAATTGCGAAACAGCTCTTGGGGTTGTTTTGTCGGCGGTTTTGGTACATTAAATTTCAAGTCCAGATATACATTCATCTTTTTCTGCAAAATAATATGAATTTCGGCAGAACAGCCCTTGCTGTTTTTTGCTTAAAAAAATTTAATATTTGCCTAAGGCGGCAGAAAGGTAGGTTGTTATGGCATTTTTTGTGGTTTTTCTTGCTTGTATGTTTGCTAGTTTTCTTTTTCTTATTATGCGACTTTGGAAAGAAGATATATAAATATGGGAACGATTTTAGTTTGCTTGTCATATTTGAATCAGGGTGATTTCGGAGAATAAAAAGAAATTCCTTGCGTATGGAATTGTAAAAAAAGTATTTTATGTGTATAATAGCGAGGTTTTATAAATGAGAGCGTTTTTTCAACAGATTGTACAGATTTTAGGTTATTGCTTATCGCGAGCAGGAGAATATTTAGCGGCAAGGCGTAGTGATTATAGTAGTTTGTTCTTCTACAGCGTGCTTGTGTTTCTTGCAGCAATGGTATTGACGGACGAATGGGATACAAAAATAGGTTTTGCGTTTATGGCAGGTGGTCTTTTGTTTGGGACAATTTTTTCGAAAGGTGGTAAATAATGGAAGCATTGATAACATTCGGCACTCCTTTTATGGCGGTTGGTGCGATTTTATCGGCTATAATACTTTTATACGAGCATTTAGAGCGGAAAGGCTTGCTTCAACAGTTTAGTAGTTTGAAGCCAATTTAACACAAAGCGGGGGAGATTTCTTTTCCCTGCTACTTTTTCAAAAGAAACGACGGTTATCCGCCTCTCATCCCTATTATAGCCTCCGCCAACACCAAATCCTCGGGGCTTGTTATTTTAAAATTAAGCTTGCTCCCCTTAACCCACGCGACTTTATGTCCGAAATTCTGCACAAGCATCGCTTCGTCGGTGGGGATTTTATCTAAATCGTCTATTTTTTCAAAGCATTCGAGGAGGAGTTTTTTGTCGAAAATTTGCGGGGTGCCGACGGCTATCAGTTCGTCGCGGTTTATGGTTTCGCCGCAGATTTCGTTGTCGAATTTTCGGACGGTGTCCACGACGGGATTTGCGGAAATAACGCCGCAGATTTTTGGGTCTTTGCAACGTTCCAAAAGTTCGCTTACAAGTCCGAGAGTGATAAAAGGGCGCGCCGCGTCGTGAATTAACACTCTTTTGCCGCTTGCCGCTTTAACGCCGTTTTCTACCGAATTGTGCCGCTCGCATCCTCCCCCGACAACAATGATTTTTTTTGAAAAATTGCTCGTTTTTTGCTTGACTTCTTCGATTGCTTGCTCGGGAACTACTATTATTATCTCGTTTATCGCTCGCATTTTGTCGAAAACTAACGCGCTGTAAAGAAAGATTTCTTTATCGCCTACAAGAACAAACGCCTTGGGGATTTCTTTCCCGAGACGTTTGCCCATTCCTCCTGCGACAATAACTGCCGAAACGCTCATAAATTACGACGCTTTCGCCCTTTTTGTCATATATCTCGGTTCGCCTTTGTCGGTTATTACTTCTTTTGTAATTATAACCTCGCCGACGTCTTTTTTCGACGGCAATTCGTACATTATAGGAATAAGCGACATTTCGATTACGGAGCGAAGTCCGCGCGCGCCTGTCTTCTTTTCTTCGGCGATTTCTACTATTTTATCTAACGCTTCTTGCTCGAACGAAAGTTTTGCGCCGTCTATTTCAAAGAGTTTTTTGTATTGCTTTACTATGGAGTTTTTTGGCTCCAAAAGGATTTGCATAAGCATTTCTTTGGTAAGGTGGTCGAGCGCGTAAATTGCGGGAACTCTGCCTATAAGTTCGGGAATTATACCGAATTTTGTTAAGTCGTCGGGCTCGCATAAGTGGAGCAATTCGCTGAACTGCGACGAGTCTTTGCTTACGATTTTCCCTGTGAAACCCATTCCGCCTTTTGCCGTGCGTTTTTTTACTATGTCCTCAATTCCGACAAATGCGCCGCCGCAAATAAACAAAATATCGCGCGTGTTAATTTCCAAGAGTTTTTGCTCGGGATGTTTGCGCCCGCCTTGCGGTGGAATATGCGCTACCGTTCCTTCCAAAATTTTAAGAAGCGCCTGCTGAACGCCCTCGCCCGAAACGTCGCGCGTTATTGACCAATTTTCGGATTTTCTGCTGATTTTGTCGAATTCGTCGATGTATATTATGCCGTGTTGCGCTTTTGCTACGTCGCCGTCGGCGGCATTTACGAGGCGCACCAAGATATTTTCCACGTCTTCGCCTACGTATCCCGCTTCCGTAAGAACGGTTGCGTCGGCAATGGCGAAAGGAACTTGCAGGATTTTCGCCATAGTTTGCGCGAGCAGCGTTTTGCCTGTTCCCGTAGGTCCCAAAAGAAGAATGTTCGACTTTTCGATTTCCACTTCGTCGGTCATAATTCGCGAATTAAGGCGTTTGTAGTGGTTGTATGCGGCGACTACCACGCCGATTTTGGCGGCTTCTTGTCCGATTATGTATTTGTCCAAAGTCGCTTTCATTTCTTTGGGCGTGGGAATGTCTTCGTATTTTGCAAGCGCGCCGCCGCCAACCGCGTTGCCGCTTTGCGTTTTTGCAGAGGGCAACAAATTGCTTTTTGCGTGAAGCATTCCGAAGCAAACTTCTACGCAATCGTTGCATATATATGCGTCGGGGGCAAGTCCCTTAATCAGCTCTTTTGTCTGTTTAGAGTTTTTTCCGCAAAAGGAGCATATTTTCTGCTTATTTACTACGTTCATTTTTTTATTCTTTCCGTTCTTTCAAAACGTCGTCAACGATACCGTATTCTTTTGCTTCGAGCGCCGACATAAAGTTGTCGCGGTCGGTATCCTTATATATAGTATCGGCGGATTTTCCCGTGTGTTCCGCAAGAAGTTCCGACAAATCTTTTTTAATGCGCAATATTTCTTTCGCGTGGATAATTATGTCGCTCGCTTGACCCGTCGCGCCGCCAATCGGCTGGTGTATCATAATTTTTGAGTGGGGGAGCGCAAATCGTTTTCCCGGAGTTCCCGCCGCAAGCAAAACCGCTCCCATACTCGCCGCCTGACCTATGCAGATGGTGGAAACATTGGGGCGAATAAAACGCATTGTGTCGTAAATTGCAAGTCCCGAAGACACGTAGCCGCCGGGTGAGTTTATGTATAAAGTTATATCTTTTGTGGGGTCTTCGTATTCCAAAAATATAAGCTGCGCCATAACCACGTCGGCTACTGCGTCGTTAATTTGCCCGCCCAAAAATATAATTCTTTCTTTGAGGAGGCGCGAGTAAATATCGTAAGAGCGTTCGCCGCGCCCGCTTGATTCAACAACCATAGGAATTAAATGCGACATAAATTACCTTTCTTCTTAAAATTTCTTGCTCAAAAATACTATTTGCCACAAATGCCGAGCAATAAAAACGCGAATTAAACGACGCAAGCTGTTATAACCCGCCAATTTCCGCCAAAATCTTTAATAATCTCGACTTTGCCAAACCCGTTTTCTTTAAAAATACTCGAAACGCTTTCGCCCTGATTAAACCCGATTTCTACATAAATTCGCCCGTCGGGTTTCAAAAAATAGTTAGCGTTTTTTGCCAAGTATTCATAAAACTCAAGTCCGCTTTCGCCGCCGTCAAGAGCGATTTTCGGCTCAAAATCCTTTACGCTTTCGTCGAGCGCGTTTATTGTTTCGCTTTCAATATACGGCGGATTTGAAACTATGACGTCAAATTGATTTTCGGGCGAAATTGCGCTGAATTTGTCGCTGTTTATAAGCAGGATTTTTTCTTGGCAGTTCTTTCTTGCGACATTCAAAGCGTTTTGGGAAATATCAACGGAAGCTATGTTCCAGTTTGGGCGCTTGCTTTGCAGTGTTTCGCAGATAATTCCGCTTCCTGCGCCGAGTTCCAATACCTTTTTTTCGCAAAGGTTTTCGTTTTTTAAGATTTCTTCAATTAGAATTTCGGTGTCAAAGCGGGGGATAAGTACGTTTTCGTTTACGTAAAATTCTCGGTCGTAAAAATACGCGGCGTTCATACAATATGCGAGAGGCAAGCCTTTTTCTCGCAAGTTTACTATTCTTTGTATCTCGTTTATTTGATTTTCCGAAACCTTAAAGTTCTCGGCTAAAAGTATGTCGTTTTTTTTGCATTTGCATACATAGCAAATGACTTCCTGCGCTTCGGATTTATCTGTGATTTGCGCGTTTTGCAGAATTTGGTCAAGAATTTTTCTGGCTTGCAACGACATATCCTTGCGCCGAAATTTTTTCTTGCAAATCTGCTTGCGCCAAGCCTTTTATCAGTTCCTGAATATCGCCCGCCATAACTTGTTCTAATTTGTAGAGCGTTAAATTTATTCTGTGGTCGGTTACGCGCCCTTGCGGATAGTTGTATGTTCGGATTTTTGCGCTTCTGTCGCCCGTGCTGACCATAGACCGTCGCGCCGAGGATTCGCTTTCCTGTTTCTTTTGAATTTCCAAGTCCAAAAGGCGCGATTGCAAGATTTTCATTGCTTTTGCGCGGTTTTTTATTTGACTGCGCTCGTCTTGGCAACTTACCACAAGCCCGCTTGGAAAGTGCGTCAGTCGAACGGCGGAATCCGTCTTATTTACGTGCTGACCGCCTGCGCCGCTTGCTCTGAAATAATCTATGCGCAAATCTTTTTCGTCTATTTCCACATCGACGTCGTCGCTTTCCGGAAGAACAACCACTGTTGCCGCCGAGGTATGAACTCGCCCTTGCGTTTCGGTTTCGGGAACTCGTTGCACCCTGTGAACTCCCGACTCAAATTTGAGCGTTCCGTAAACATCTTCGCCGCTTATCAGGATTGACACTTCTTTTATGCTGTCTTTTTCGCCTTCGCTTATGTTCATCAATTCCATTTTCCATCTTTTGCTTTCGGCGTAGTATTTGTACATTCTGTATAAATCGCCCGCAAAAAGCCCCGCTTCGTCGCCGCCTGTTCCCGCGCGGATTTCTACAATTGCATTGCGCGAGTCGTTCGGCTCTTTAGGAATTAACAAAACTTGCGCTTCGCTCTCTATTTCCGGTAAGATTTCGCGCGCAACGGTCAGCTCGGTTTTGGCGAGGTCTAAAAATTCCACGTCGCTTTCGCTACTCAAAATTTCTTCGGCTTCGTCTATTGCGGCAAGAGTGCTCAGATATTTTTTGAATATCGGAAGGCATTTTTCTATGTTGCTGTGTTCACGGCTTATTTCCTGCATTTTCTTCAAGTCAGAGACGAAGTCAGGCTCTTGCATTATTTGAGATAATTCTTCATAATGTTTAATTAGTGTTTCAATTTTTGCCTTAATAACCGCCTCCTTTATTTAATGGACAAAATAACAAAACGACAAAAAAGGGGAAATGATGACTGTTCCATTTCCCTTTAATAAATATAATACAATTCGGAAAACGAGCTTATTTTGCTACTGTTTTCAAAGCGGCGTATCGAGCGTTAAATCTCTCTACACGTCCTGCCGTATCAACCAATTTCGACTTTCCGGTATAAAACGGATGACAGTTGCTGCAAATTTCAATGTGCTGATTGCCTATTGTCGCACTTGTCTTTACTACGTTTCCACAGGAGCAGGTAAAATTAGCTGCCTGATATTTGGGATGAATACCCTCTTTCATTGTTCCTCCGATATTTCATAAAAATTCGCCCGTAAAATAATTAAACGCCCGCCTTTATGTCAAGTATTTAAGTGAAAATTGATAAATAATACGTTTTTTTGTTTTTTTGTTGATTTTATGCTTGCCGAAAAGTTATCTTTATGTATTGCTAATTTATAGAAAAGCAGGAGTTCATTGTGAAAAAAATCGATAAGGCAGAAAAAACTATTGCCGTTTTAATAGAAAGTCTGGACGGATATTATCAGTCGGGAGTGTGGAACGGCATAAAAAAAGTTTCGCAGGAAAGAAATGTAAATGTTGTCGCTCTTTTGGGAGGCTCTCTCGAAGTTTCGCCGAGCGACCAATACGAACCCAATCGAAATGTGCTTTACGAAATTCCGAAATTCGCATCAATCGACGGAATAATAATAAGCGGTTCGCTTTGCAGTTATATATCGAAAGAAAAAATCGACAAATTTATTTCGGGCTACGGCGACATTCCGATAGTGTCCATACTTCCTTTGTCGAGTGAAATTCCCGCGGCAACCATAGATAACCGCAGTGGGATGATGCAGTTGGCAATCCACCTGACAGAAGAACACAAATGCAGTAATTTTGCGTTTGTAAGCGGTCCTGAAAATAATTCGGAAGTAGCCGAGCGTCTCAACACTTTTACGGAAACATTGAATTTGCGCGGACTATCACTTCCGCAAGAAAGCATTTTTTCCGGAAATTTCGACAGAAAATCAGGTTCGGACGCAGTATTAAAAATAGCAAAAGCAAACGGAGGAAAAATTCCGTACGATGCTATTGTATGTATTGACGACGAAACGGCTTTCGGTGTTATGGAAACTCTTAAAGAACTCGGTTTGAGCGTTCCTCAGGACGTTTTGGTTGTAGGATTTGACAACACAAACGAAGGCAAATGCGCATTTCCGCCGCTGACTTCCGTTGACCAGCCGTTGCGCCGCCTCGGTGAAGAAGCGCTTATAATGCTTTTGGAAAAACTCGACGGAAAAGACATTTCGCAAGGCGTAATGCTTCGCACAGAACTTGTAAAACGCCATTCTTGCGGCTGCTTTTTTGATTACGATATTCCGAAAGGGCGCGTCCGAAAAGCCCTGCTGACTTCCGTTCTTACAAAAGAAAAATTGTCAAAAGAAGACTTGTACAATAAAGTTTTGGAGTTTTTCCTGAACACGCACGAGGCGGGAAGTTTCGATAAAGAGCAACTTCGCGGCTTAACCTATTCATTCTGCGACGACGTAAATACCCAAGAAAATGAAATGTTTTTAAAATATATACGTAAGGAATTTCGCGACACGGTTATGAAAGGAAGCAAACTTACAAAGCTTTCGCAAATATTTCGCGTTTTTTGGTATTATGCCATTGCGCACCTTACCCGCGAAAGATTTGCTTACGCCGATATGCTTTTGTCGCGCGCGGGTGATTTGAGATTTGATATGCTTAATCAATATGAGAGCGCAAAACAACTCAAAACAAGAGCCGATTTCCTTGCGATGTTCGAGTTTAAACTTGAAATTTCCAACGCAGAATGTTATGAAGGAATTTTGGATGTTATGGCGAAAAGATTTCCCGAACTCGGATTTTCCACTTTCTTTTTTGTGCAATATAAACAGTCGTCCATAAGTACGTTTGCCAAGACGCAGCTTGTTCTTGCAGTAAAAAACGGGAAACGGGTGAATGTCGCCCCCGACACTGCAAACGGCATTTTACCGCAGTTGGTTTTGGACAGCGCTAAAAAGCCATTTGTGATTGTTACAGAGCCGCTTTATTTCCGTAGCAACAAATTTGGCGTTTTGTATTTTGTTTTGGACAGCCGTTTAGATTGCGATTGCAGTACGTTTGAAATTCTGGGCAAATTGACTTCGGAAACCATTCATACCGAGCAACTTCTGCGCCGCCAAAAAGAAGTACAAAAACGAGAGCACCGCGAACTCGAAAGCGTAAGACACGAATTAGAACTCGGTAGCGACATTCAAAGAAGTTTCCTGCCGAAAACCATATATCAACCCGACGGTTTCAACATTGCCGCTGTGTATGAGCCCGCAAGAGAAGTTTCTGGCGATTTTTACGACATTTATCGCCTCAGTGATGATAAAATTGTTATACTTATTGCAGATGTCAGCGGAAAAGACGTTTCGAGCGCGCTTTTTATGGCGCTAACCAAAACCCTTTTGGAAGTTTTGACCGACAACTGCTCTCAGAACGGCGACACTCCGCTCAAATCCGTTCTTCCGACAAACGACTACGTTGCCGAATACAACGAGAAAAACAAGGGGCGTTTTATGTTTACCACGCTTCTTTTCGGAGTTCTGAACCCGCATAATGGCGTTTTTGAATACATAAACGCAGGGCATACTCCCGGATTTTTGCTTTCTGCCGACAGTGAAATACGAGCGGAATTAAAACCGACAAGTCCTGCGATAGGAATTTGCGAATCGGCGAATTTTTCGGCGCAATCCTGTGTTATCGAAAAGGGCGAGTTGCTGTTTTTATACACAGACGGCGTTACCGATACACAAAACAAACAGAAGAAATTTTACACGTCCAAGCGTTTGCGTCAAAAACTTACCGAGCGAAAATACAGCAGTTCACAGGATGCTACAACCGCAATTTGCGAAGATGTGAACGGTTTCAGAAAGACAACCGACAGATTTGACGATACTACAATAATAAGTATTTACAGAATGGAATAATATTGGAAAATGAACAAAAAAACGTGAAAGAAGGCGATTGCACCGACTGTCAGTACCGTGGCGCTTCTTTTAGAGAAGTTAAATATTTTTGCAACAAAATAAAAAAGTTTGTTGATATTCAATATTGTGAACACTACGTCAGAGAAAGCATTTTCAAAAAACTTGCCGAAAAAAGCCAGTTGGAATTAGAAGCAGAAAAAGATTGCCGTGATAACCCGACAATAGAAAATGAAAGTCTAAACAAAATTTTGGATTTTTACGCAAACGATTGCAGTTGGACAAAACTTCGTCGAATACTGACCAAAGATATTATCTCAACCACCGTGCTTCTGAATTACTTGGAATACAACCAAAACGCAAAGAAGAAATTTATGTCTGCAATTCTGACAATGTCGCTGAAAGAATTGGAGAAGTTGGGGTTGAACGATTGAGGTTTGCATAGTGCAACGCCAACAAATACAAATAAAAAAGCGCTGACGTAAATCAGCGCTTTTTTGTCTTTTATTATTTCCTTTTACGAAATAACCCCAACCCCAAACAATACCAGCAAAAGTACGCCAAGCGCAATTCTATACCACGCAAACGGAATAAAGTCTCTCGTTTGAACGAATTTAAGCAGCCAAACTACCGTAAGCCACGCCGCAACGGTTGCTACGACGTATGCTACAATGTATTCGGGCAAAAACAAATTGCCAGCCGTTCCCGCTTTTACTTCTCCGAGTAATTTGTAGCCGCCTGCCGCAAACATTGTCGGAATGCCGACCAAAAACGAAAATTTAACCGCTTCGGGACGTGTTAGTCCTACAAGCAACGCGCCCATAATCGCCATTCCCGAACGAGAAGAGCCGGGAAATATTGCCGCGATTATCTGTCCGACCGCTACGGCAATTACCACCGTCCAAGTTATGTTTGAGAGCGATACGCTCTTCTTGAAACGGTTTTCCGCTACAAAAATTATTATTGCTCCGACAATAAGCGCAATAGCGACGGGCAAAACGCTTTCGGGCAAAGTAATGCCAAGTCTGCTCGCCGTAAAACCGCCGACCCCCGTAATAAAAAATGCAACAAACAGCTTGAGAACATAATCTCTGGTTTGCGGGTCTTTGTAATTTGTAAAAAATCCCGCTATGTCCTTGCGAAATACAAGAACGGCGGCGGCAATCGTCGGCACTTGTATGAGGACAAAAAATGCGTCGCTGTAATTTCCCCGCAAAAATTGCTCGGCAATCAACATGTGCCCCGTAGATGAAATGGGCAAAAACTCCGTTAAGCCCTGTACTATTCCGATAATAACCGCGTTCAAAAAGTCAAAAAGTCTTTCCATTTTTACTCGCTTTCCTGAGATAAACTCTCCAAAATATTTTCCAATTCATTTTCGCTCACTAAAACTTTGCGCGGCTTTCCGATAACTTCCTGCGGACCGACAATTCCCGCCGCCGCCAATTCGTCCATCACTCGTCCTGCGCGCGCATAGCCGAGATTAAGATGCCGCTGGATGCTCGACGTTGAGCCGAGTTTGCTGATAACGATAAGCCGCGCCGCTTCTTCAAACATTTCGTCGCGATTGCCTAATTTGCGGCGACCCGCGCTACTGTATGCTTTTGCAATTCCTTCGCCCGAGCCGTAATCCGACGTTGGGCGACCACCGTAGCCGTCGTTGTAAGAAACGTCGTTGTCGCCGTAATCGGGCTCTTCTTTTATGTCGAACGACGGCAGATTTTCGCATTTGTAGCCTTGGTTTTTTATGTTTTCCACAAGGTTTTCCACGTCTTTTTCGCTGATAAACGCCCCGTGATAACGAATGATTTTCGGCGCGCCGTTTTTGAGGTAAAGCATATCGCCGTTTCCGAGCAACTGTTCCGCGCCTTTGCTGTCGATAATTGTGCGGCTGTCAATGTAGCTCATAACGCGGAAAGCTATTCGCGACGGTAAATTCGCCTTAATATTTCCTGTGATAACCTTGGTGTCCGGGCGTTGGGTCGCTACAATTAAGTGAATTCCGACCGCTCGGGCGAGTTGGGCTATGCGCTGAATGTATTTTTCAACCTCTTTGCCAGCCGTCATCATAAGGTCTGCCAATTCGTCGATAATTACCACAATGTAGCACATTTTTTTGTTTTCGCTTTGGTCTAATTCTCCGCGGCTTACCAATTTGTCTAATTCGCGGTTGGCGACTTTTTCGTTAAATGAGTCCAAGTTTTTTGAGCCGACTTTTTTAAGCAAATCGTAGCGATACATCATCTCTTTTACCGCGCATTCCAAGACTTTTACCGCGTTTTCTACCTCCGTTACCACAGGCATAAGCAAGTGCGGAATGCCCTCGTAGCACGCCATTTCCACCTTTTT
>WRAZ01000023.1 GCA_009779925.1 Chitinivibrionia bacterium | reverse complement strand
GCCCTGCTTGTGCCGTAAAGAATTCTATGGAAAAAATCGTTTTCTCTGCTTGTTTGAAATTCAAATATCGCAACTTCGTTATTGTCAATTTTTGCACACAAATCCAAGCGATTGTATTTGTCCTTTTCGTCTTCTTTGTTGCTTTCGCTCTCAATAAGTTCAAGAACTTTAACGTCTTTTTCAAGCAATTCTGTCAAAAAACCGCTCAAAACGTCAAAGTTTGCTTTGTCGCGTAATATTTCCTTTATAGCCCAATCAAACGACATTATATTTTTTTCCATAATTTCCCCCTATTTCGAGAAAAATACTATTTGCCCCAGCGAGAAAACCGCAAGATGAGGAAAAATGTAAAAATCTATACATTTTCTGCTCACGGTTTCTGTCGGCGTTGTCGTATAAATCGAAACACTCTTCCAAATTTTAGACTTGTGATCTTTCCGCAAACAACTTATGCCGCTTTCCGCCAAATCCTTTTTGCCGCTTCACAAAAAATCCCGCCGCACGTAAATTCTGCTTTACAAATCCGCAAGCAGTATATGTTCCTGCGGTTGTTCCGACTTTGCTCTTATCATAAACTTTTCTGCAAACATCCTCGCTCCACATATCGGGATTTTTCTCGGGCGCGTGTCCGTCAAGATACCAACAGTCGATTTGAGTGTCAAGTTCGTCCAAAAAATCAAGCACGTCGCCGAAATACAAATTGAAATTCACCGTTATTTCGCCAAACTGCCAAATCGCCGAATTAAATCCGTGTTTCAGATTACGAAATAACTCGTCGTAAAATTGCAAATACTGCGCGTAATTTTTCGGCGAATATTCACCGATTATTTCATCGATTTGCTCTTTTGACGGTGGGTGTTTTTCCACAGAATAATATTGAATTTCACAAGGGAAAGAAATGCACTCCAAAGTAGCAAGCAAATTCAACCCCGTGCCGAAACCAAGTTCGCCAATCGTTAAATTTTTGCTTGATTTTGCCTTCTCAACAACTCCGTTAGTACAAACGAAAACGGACTTCGATTCCTCGAAGCCGTTCTCTATTGAAAAATAACAATCGTTGTAAATCGAATTTACAGCCAAATTACCCCATCACAACTTCCACATTAACGCTTCCGCCTTTAGCAAATTCAAGAGGAATTACGTTTCCGTCGATGTCTTTGCCGTCAACTTTAATTGACTTAACGCCTTTTTGAACACCGTTGGGGTTTGAGAAGTTAATGTTAAACGTCGTGTTTCTGAAAGTTCTCACTGCCGAGAATTTCTTCCATTCGGGAGATACGCAAGGGTCAATTAAAAGACCGTTGTAATCTCTGCGAACACCGAAAATCCAGTCGATAAGAACGTTCAAGCGAGTGGGAGCAGTTCCTGTAAGCCAAGTATGTCCTGCTTTTCCGTGGTCGTTTGACGCGGGACCGGATACATATTCGGGATACACAAAACGCTCAGCCGCATACAAATACGGGTCGTCTTTACTTGCAACCGCAGGAAGCGTTTTCATATAAACGTCGTGCGCTTCTTTTCCGTAGCCGAAAATACAAAGCGACGCGATATACCAACTTTCGAGGTGTCTGAATTCGCCGCCGTTTTCTTTTTTACCGGGTGCGTTGCGTTTCCAACCTTGGTTATCTACAGGTAATTTTCCTTGGGTCATAGTTTTGTCGCCTTGGCAAATTGCTATACCGTATTTATCGTTAAGCGTGCTGTCGCAAACTTTTTTACAAGCGTCAAATCTTGCTTTGTCGGCTGCTCCGCTGAAACCTGCCCAAGCAATCGGCTCAAAGAATACGAAACCGTCGGTCTTACTGCTACCCAAATCAACGGGTGCGCCTGCGCCTTCCATATCTGCCAAAACTGCGCTCTTTTCAAGTCCTGTGTTTCCGAAATCCATACCTGCAAGGGTCTTTCTGAAGTCCTTTGACGCAACTGCGCGGATATAGTTTCCGTCCTTGTCGATACATTTCTTCTCAAGCTCTTCTTTAATGGTTTTTGCTTTTGCCGCATAATCCGCCGCCAAGTCTTTTTCTATTCCTTGTGTGTTAAAAAGCGTAATCATATCGTTAAGCGCTTTGTAGAATTGCTGTCCTGTCATAGAAGAAACGCTTGTGAAGTTGCCCGACAAGTCGTCGTTCCAGTCTGCCATATACATATAAGGCAAGCCGTTGTCGCTTTCTCTCCAAGTTTTGGCAATTCCTACTTTGAGGTGCTCAAGGATTGTGCCTTCTTTTGCAGGCAATTCTTCTTTTGCGTCGCAATAGGGGACTACTTCGTTAAGGAACGCGAAATCGCCGCTTTCTTTAATGTATTCGCAAACCGCATATACCAACCACAATGGGTCGTCGCAACAAACGAAACTCTTGTTTCCTGCCGCTTTTACGTAGAAGTTGTGATACACAAAACCGTCCGAGAACATTTGCTGAGCAGTAAACTTGATAAGTTCTTTCGCAGGTTTCGGGTCGTATGGCAAAAGCGCCAAAATATCTTGCAAAATATCGCGGAAACCGTAGCCGTATTCAAAGCCCGAGTGGAAACGCGACTTCATTCTGTTAAGAAGCGCAACCATCGCGCACTGATATTGAAGCCATTTGTAAGACGGGTTAATAACTTCGTCGTCGCCTTCTACTTTAATAGAAAGTTTTCCGAGTTCCACTTTCCATTCAGCTTTAACTTCTTCGAGCATTTTCTTTGCATTTTCGGGGTTAAGAACTTCGTTAAGAAACGCCTTAATTGATTTTTTGCCGTCGCAATAGTAATCTTCTGCAGAAGGTGTTGCGCTTACTACAATCAATTCTTTTGTTTCGCCTGCTTTAAGCGTAAATGAATTTTTAAGCGAAGCGAGCGCAGAGCAGTTTTCGTGTGCGTCGCGGTTAGGCAAATCCCAATTTTCGACAACTGCCGCAGGACTTCCCATTGTGTTTGAATGGTGTCCTACAAATTCGTCATAACGCGTAGCAAATTGATTATTCGGAAGGGAAGACGTATGAACAAGTACTTTTCCGAACATCCATTTAACTTTTTCTTCATTGCTGTCGAAATCGCGACCAAAGCCGTTTCTCCAAACAGTTGCGTTAAGTTCTTTGTCGATAAGCGCGGCACCCATCATAAGCGTATTAAAACCGCTGAACTGAATGTCGCGCGCGTCTCCGATATTCACGGGATTTACGTTAAACATTGTAATTTTGCGGTCTTGGCTGTCGTTGTTTTTAATTTTTATGATTTGAACCATAGCGTCGTATGAGTTCGGCACAAAATGCACCGATTCAACGTCGAAATTGTTGTATGATGTCTTGAATTTGAGGTAGCCGAAGCCAAATGTGGTTTCAAGCTCTTGCTCTTTGTTCATAACAGGATACCACGCGTTCGAGAAATATTTTCCGTCGTCTGTGCGGAAATATGCGTAAGTTCCCAACATTCTCGTTTTGTAGGGGTCTTCGTGAACAAATCCGTTAAGGATGTCGCCTTCTTGCGTTCCGATACGCGCAAAAGAAGTGCCGTTGTTCGTCATTCCCCAGCAGAGAGTGTCGATAGGTCTTTTGTTTCGTCTTGCCAAGAGCATAAGCCACGGCTCGCGAGTCATATCGCCGTTTTTCTCCTTAATTACGACTTCGTTTTCGGAGTTGAATTCAAATTTTCCGTTGTTCCTCAAGTTAGCCATAAAACCATCCCTTTCGTTAAGTTTTTTTAATAAGTTCAATACAAAATATGACACAATATACAATATGCCATCGCAATAAAGTGAAAAAATGTTGGTTTTTGAAAAATTTCACGCATTTGAGTTTTTCCATAACGTATTTTAGCCTTGACGTGCAATTTCTTGTTTAGTGCGCAGGAACAATTAAGTTCGGAAAAAATGATAATCTCAACGGGTTATCTCTGCGATTACGGGCGAGGACTTGTTATCACGTTTTTAATTACTCATTTTTATTGGAGGTTTGGTTTTATGGAAGTATCATCATTAGGTATGATTATGGGCTTCGTAGGTATGGCGCTTATGGTCGGTATGAGCGGTTTGGGTTGCGCAATCGGTGCGGGAAATATTCCTTGCGCGCTTGTTGGCGCGTTAAAGAAGAGACCTGATTGTTTCGGTTCGGGACTTGTATTGTCGGCGGTTCCTTCAACGCAGGGACTTTACGGCTTCGTCGGATTTGTTATTTTTTCGGGAGCTCTTGCGGTAAATGGCGCGTCAACTTTTAACGGCGCTCTTACCTTGGGCGCGGGAATTGCGCTCGGAACGGTTTGTTTGGTTTCGGCAATTTTCCAAGCGAACATCTGCGTAAGCGGTATGAACGCTATCGGAAACGGAAATGACGTATTCGGAAACACGCTCATTTTGATTGCGTTCCCCGAATTCTTCGCTATTATGTCTTTGGTTACAGCAATTCTTATTTCGGGAATGATGAGACCTGCGGTAGGAATGTAATAAGTTTTTAATTTTAAGATAAGTTAAGTTTGCGCTTAGCTTATCTTAAATATAAATATAGATATAAAAAGGGGGCATTAACAATGAGAGTGATTTCAAGAAGAAGTTTACACACACACACACACACACACACACACACACACACACACACACACACACACACACAAGCGGCTTTTCAGCCTATAAAAAAATCAAATTAACAACAGTCATTTTGGCAATTTTTATGATTATGTCGATAATATTTATCGGCGGATGCTCAAATGACAGCGATAATAATGCTCACACTGAATGCGTTTGGGGTGAATGGGTTGAAACAAGAGCGGCAACTTGTTTAGTTGGCGGCGAAGAAACAAGTGTATGCAGTGTTTGCAGTGAAACGAGAACCCGTCCGACAGCGACGTTGGGACACAATTTAAGCGATTGGATAATAATAACACCCGCGACTTGTATGACAGCAGGAGAAGAAGCCAGAACTTGCGCAAGAGGAAATTGTTCTTACGGAGAAAATAGACCAGTTGCAGCGACAGGGCATAATTTCGGCGATTTAACGGAAATAACAGTAGCAACTTGCGCCACAGCGGGATTGAGAGCGAGAGTTTGTTCTGATTGCGGAGCAAGAACAGGCGAACAGCAAATACCGATGTTAAGCCACGATTTAGGTTTGTGGGATACTACAATAGTTGCAGTTTGCGGTGAAACAGGAAGTAGAACAAGGTCTTGTCAAAGGGCGAATTGCGAACACTCAATAACAGAAAATATACCTGAACTTGCTCACGATTTAGGCGCGTGGGACACAACAAAAGTCGCGATTTGCGGCGGTGAAGCGGGAAGCAGAACAAGAGCCTGCCAAAGAGCGAATTGCGAGCATACTATAACAGAAAGCATACCTGTCCCTAATCATACTTGGGGTAATTTAGAGGTGATAACGCCTCCTACTTGCGCTGAGCCCGGTTTGAGAGCGAGAACTTGTTCTATTTGCGGCGCAACAAGCGGCGAACAAGTAATAAATGCGCTTACTCACGAATTTGGTCTGTGGGAAATAACAACACCGCCCGAATGCGATAAAGACGGCGAAGAAGTAAGAATTTGCACCAGAGAAAATTGCACTCATTCCGAAAAGCGACCGATACTTACGGATTGTATTACAATATCAACCGCCGCAGAATTGGCGGCGTTCAGAGACCAAGTAAACGCAGGAAATAATTTCTTAGGCAGAACAGTTTCGCTTGCAAACGACATTCAGTTGTCGGGCGTTTGGGTGCCTATCGGAAGATGGGCTCCGTTATCTGCAAATAATCGTCCGTTCAGGGGAACATTTGACGGCAATAATAATGTAATCAGAGGAATTGATATAAACAGCTCAAATGATTATCAAGGATTATTTGGGTTTATCGGAGCAGAGGGAATTGTAAAAAATCTCGGACTTGTTGATGTTAATATATCAGGGGAAGGTATTGTTGGCGGATTGGCTGGATATAACATTGGTACTATTAACAATTGTTATGTTTTTGGGCTTATCAGAAGCACTGCAAGCCGTGCTGGTGGTTTGGTCGGTTGGAATAACGGAAGAATTGAGAACAGTTATTCGGAAGCAAACATAAACGGGACAAGTAGTGTTGGCGGATTAGTTGGCTGGAATGAAGGTAGTGGCTTAATTGCGTTTTCATATTCTACAGGAACCGTTGCAGGAACGGGGACTATAACAGGCGCTTCAACTGGTGGATTGGTGGGTTTTAATGATGGAAGAATAGAAAACACTTACGCAATTGGGAATGTATCCGGAAGCACGTCTCATTGGTCGCCTGCCACTGGTGGCATTACGGGAACAAATGGAACTCACGGCAGAATAATCAATAGTTTTTCTACAGGAAATATAACAGGGAGTGGCAATCTCGGTGGATTAGTAGGAGTTAATAACGGCGGTGCGGGAGGAGTTGTAAATTCTTTTTATAACACCGAAACAAGCGAACGAAGCGACACGGGTAAAGGCACGCCGATAACCACCGTTCAAATGCAAGACCGTGAAACTTTTGTAAATTGGAATTTCACAACGATTTGGGGAACAAATTCAACAATAAACAACGGCTTTCCGCATTTGCGAGTTTTTCAATAACTAAAAACACCTCAGTCTGATATTCAAGAGACGTTGCTTTTTGCGGCGTCTCTTGTGATTTTTATCACATTTGAAAGGCAAATTTGCGAAAATTGTCAAAAAAAATGTATTTTATTTGCGGCATAATATATTTTTGTCGCGAAAAAAATCAAAAAAGTTCAAAACAATTGACGAAAGGAGATGTTGTGCCGAGAAGAAATGATATACGAAAAATTATGATTATAGGAAGCGGACCGATTGTTATCGGTTTGGCGTGCGAATTTGATTACTCGGGCGCTCAGGCGTGTAAGGCGCTTAGAGAAGAGGGCTACGAAGTTATTCTTGTTAATTCAAATCCTGCAACTATTATGACCGACCCGAATATGGCGGACAGAACTTACATTGAGCCGGTTACGCCTGAAGTTGTTGAAAAAATCATCGCTCGCGAACGTCCCGACGCCCTCTTGCCTACAATGGGCGGACAGACCGCGCTTAACGTGGCGTTGGCTCTCAGTGAAAACGGCGTTCTTAAAAAATATAATGTAGAATTGATAGGCGCAAACGAGCGAGCGATTAAACTTGCTGAAAACAGAAGCGAGTTCAAAGACGCGATGGTAGAAATCGGTCTCGAAAATCCGCGCGCCGAAATTGCATATAATATGAAAGAAGCGTGGGCGATTGCCGATAAGCTCGGGTTTCCCTGCATTGTTCGTCCAAGTTTGACAATGGGCGGAATGGGCGGCGGCATAGTTTATAACCGCGAAGAATTTGAAACTGTCGCCTCGAAGGGACTGCATTTGTCTCCGATAAGCGAAATTATTATCGACGAATCGCTTTTGGGATGGCAGGAATTTGAGATTGAAGTAATACGAGACCACAATGACAAAGTTATTGTGGTTTGTTCTATTGAAAACATAGACCCGATGGGAATTCACACGGGCGACTCCATAACGGTTGCTCCTGCGCAAACTCTAAATTGGGAGCAATACAAAAAAATGCGCGAAGCCTCGATTGCAATGATGCGCAAGGTGGGCGTTACGGGCGGAAGCAATATGCAGTTTGCAGTGCACCCCCAAAACGGGCGAATGCTTGTGATAGAAATGAACCCGCGCGTGAGCAGAAGTTCGGCGCTTGCAAGTAAGGCGACGGGTTATCCGATTGCAAAAGTTGCGGCAAAACTCAGCGTTGGCTACTCTCTGGACGAAATTAAAAATGACATTACAAAAAGCACGCCTGCTTCCATAGAGCCGACAATCGACTATGTTGTGACAAAAATTCCGAGATTTGCGTTTGAAAAATTCCCGGAAGCGGACGCGCGCCTCGGCGTTCAAATGAAGGCGGTCGGCGAAATTATGTCTATCGGCAGAACGTTTAAGGAAAGCTTGCAAAAGGGACTTCGCGGCTTGGAAATTCGCAGAATAGGCTTTGAAACCGATAAGCTCGGCGATTGCACTTTGGAAGAAGTCAAGCAGGGCAGTAAAGACCTTTACGCAGACAGAATTTTCTATATTTACGAGGCTATGAGCAGAGGCGTTTCGGTAGATGAAATTTACGAAATCAATAAAATTGACAAATGGTTCTTAAATCACATGAAAGAAATTGTTGATTTTGAGAAAAACTTGCCCAAGCTTAAAGAAATGGGACAAGACGAGCGAAAAGCGCTTCTTACACAAGCAAAAGAAATGGGCTTCTCGGACGCGCAAATTGCAAAATCAAACAAAATTTCGGAAGAAGCTGTTCGTGAAATCCGCAAAATGCTTGGAGTTGTTCCCGTATATAAAGCGGTTGATACTTGCGCGGCAGAGCATGAAACCTCAGTTCATTATTACTATGCAACCTACGAAAAAGAGAACGAATCGGTCGCAAACAAAAACCGTAAAGTTATGATTTTGGGCGGCGGTCCTAACAGAATAGGGCAGGGGATAGAGTTTGACTATTGCTGTTGCCACGCGGCTTACGCGCTTAAAGAGCTTGGAATAGAGAGCATTATGGTGAATTCCAATCCCGAAACCGTATCGACCGACTACGACACTTCGGACAAACTTTATTTCGACTCGCTCACTTTTGAAGACGTTATGAATATTATCGACCACGAAAAACCCGACGGAATTATTGTGCAGTTCGGCGGACAAACGCCGCTTAATTTGGCAAGACGTCTCAGAGACGCGGGCGCAAAAATCATCGGGACTTCGGTTGAAAGCATCGACAGGGCGGAAAGCCGCGAGGAGTTTTCGGCGATGTGCAGTAAATTGGGCATAAAACAGCCTGCAAACGGAATGGCAAGCACTCCCGAAGAGGCAATCGAAATAGCAAACCGTATCGGATACCCGATTTTGCTTCGTCCGAGTTTCGTGCTTGGCGGTCGCGGAATGAGAACGATTTACTCTTCCGACGGTCTCGATAAATTTGTAAACGAGGCGAAAGAAGCTGGCGAAAACCGTCCTGTTCTTATCGATAAATTCGTGCAAGACGCGATAGAAGTCGATGTTGACGCGGTTTCCGACGGAACAGATACTTTGATTTGCGGAATTTTGGAGCATATCGAAGAGGCGGGCATTCACTCGGGCGACTCAGCCTGCGTTTTGCCGCCGCACACTTTGCCCAGACGTATCATAAAAGAAATTAAGGAAATCACCAAAAAAGTTGCCGCGGAACTCAACGTGGTCGGACTTATGAATATCCAGTTTGCGGTAGAAGGCAACGACATCTATATAATAGAAGTTAACCCGCGCGCAAGCCGCACAGTTCCGTTTGTGGCAAAAGCGACGGGAGTTGCGTGGGCAAAAATCGCCGCAAAAGTGATGACAGGTGTTAAGCTCAAAGATATTCCCGAGGCAAACGAGGTGAGTATGGACTTTTTTGCGGTGAAAGAATCGGTGCTTCCGTTCAACAAATTCCCCGGCTCCGACCCAATGCTTGGTCCCGAAATGAAATCGACGGGCGAGGTTATGGGATTGGATAAAGACTTTGGAACAGCATACATAAAGGCGCAAGAGGGCGCTTACAACAAAATGCCCAAAAGCGGCTCGGTATTCCTTTCCGTTCGTCATACAATTCGTCGCCACATAGTGTTTATGGCGAAGAAAATCCACGAGCTCGGCTTTAGGATTTATTCGACCGACGGGACAGCAAATATGCTTAACAATAACGGAATTCCTGCAATTCCCGTTCCGAAAGTCGGTATGGGCAAGCCCGACATTGTCGATATGATAAAGGAAAACAAGTTTGATTTGCTGATAAACATTCCCGAAGGACAGCGCGCGCTTTCCGACAGCAAACCGATAAGAACCGCGGCGATTTTGCAGAAAACTCCTTATATCACGACGATCGAAGCGGCGCAAGCGGCAGTTGCGGGTATGGATTCGCTCGCAAAACAAGATTACAGCGTAAAAACAATTCAGGAATACGTGAAAGAAATGACGTCTGTTGCGAAGAGCTGAGTAAAAAAACAGTGAAAATTGTATAAAAACGCGGGGAGGGCTTTGTCCTCCTCGCGTTTTTTATTCCCGATTAAGAAAAAGAAAAAATTTCAATTATAATACTGATTCATAACAAAACCAATCCGCACTGAAATCAAGATAAATCTTCAGAAAATATAGGTTGGCTAAGCAATTTTTTTAGTTCTGCCAATTCCGATAGTTGTAAAATTTCATTTGGGACACCAAGGAATTGTGTGTATTTGATTATAAGTTCTAAAATATCTTGTGCGTGAGATAAGGAAACTTCACCTTGTTTGTCAAAACAGACGGATTCATAGTGCGCTATCTTGTTTCTGAAAAATCGTACTTTATCTAATTCTTCCGCTACTGTTTTACGATCCGTTCCCTTTTCTTTGTTTGGAAAAATTTGAAGTAATGTTTTGTTCCCTTTTCCGTATTGATACTTAAAAAACATTCTTGTCCAAAACCCTAAACTCATCGCCGCTATCAACCTGTCGTGAGAATATGTGTTCGCATCCATTAGTTTGTTTTTTTGTTTGTTAATCGAAACAACGGATTGCGCTTCAAAAAACTGAGAATTTATTCGGTTTACAATCCATTCTTTATCTGAAAAATGAGTTCTGTAATGCATATTAATTGCATTTCTCAACGCTATCTCAAACACACGCCCAGCACAGTGTAAAACTTTTTGGATATGTCGGTATTTCGCAAATATAGCAGTATTGCTTTTTGTTTGTCTCCGCCGCAAGCAATTTTGTATTTGTCTATTCTTGGCTTGGATAAATATATTTCGTAAATTCTGTAATTCATTAAAAATGCTCCTTAATAACAAGCAAAATACTAAATAACTATGAGAAAAAACGATATTTTTAACAAAATGAGTAAAAACACTTGCTTTTCTTGCGGAAATTATAGTATATTTACTGTGTAGAGCCTTATGGTCCCTGTCTTTTGACAAACTATATGCGCCGTGTTAGAGGGGGAATCGTAAAGGTGCCCCCTCTTGTTTTATTAAACACAATGCGCACCACTTCGCTTGGTAATAATCGCCAACTTTCTCTTTTTCACCAATTTCCCACAAAATTCACCAAATACAAAATAATCTCCCACTCCACTACAAAAAAAATGTATATTACCTATGCCAAAAATTCTGAATTGCGGGGATTTATCCCTGCTTTTCAAACGCGCTGCCATTGGGCAGTAGAAAACAGAACGCCTGTCTCGGGCTGTTCTGCCCATATATTTCTACTGTACTTCAGCGTGGAATGTTCAGAATTTTTGGCGAAACGATGAATTTCGGCAGAGCAGCCTTTCGCTGTTTTTGCTTAATTTTTTAACTTTGCCGTAAAAAATCGGCGGGAAGGCGGTCTCGTATGAACAAAAAATATGAAATTAATGAAAAGGACGGCGATAAAGTTCGCTATGTTCTCGGAAACAGGAGCAACAACCCCTTGTTTGCAATAGGTTTGAATTGCAGTACGGCAACAGACGAAAAATCTGATCCCACACTGTCAAGAATAGAGAAACTTGCTGAAAAGAACGGTTTCGGCAGTTTTATTATGCTCAATTTATACCCGTTGAGAAGCACTAAGCCGAAAAATTTGCCGACTGCCGACAATGATGATTTAATTGTAAAAAACGCGGAAGTTATCGAAAAATTTCTTAAAGATTATTCTAAATTGAGTGTTTTGGCTTGCTGGGGTGCAAACATAAAAAAGAAAAAGTATTTGAGCAAATCACTTAATTTGTTGCTTGAAAAGATGAAGGACAAAGAGATTGATTGGAAAGCTATAAAATTGACCGAGAGCAAGCATCCACACCACCCGATTGGCACTTCTTGCGGTGAATTGATTGGTTTTGATGTTGAAAAATACATAAAAGAACTTGGAGGGTCCAAATGATTAAGTTTATGAAAATCTTTATTTTGACAGCAATGCTTGCCGTAAATTTATGGGCACAGGCAATTGACTGGAATGCGGATCGAATTACAATATCAACCGAGTTTCAATTGCTTACGTTTGCCAATCGGGTTAATAACGGCGCATCTGACTTTCGCGGACAAACCATTGTTCTTGCCAACGACATTACTCTTAGAGAAGAATGGACACCTATAGGAACTCAGGGTCGCCCTTTTAGAGGGACATTTGACGGAAACAACAATGCTGTTCGCGGAATTTATATAAATCAACCGACTGGAACGTGGATTGGTTTTTTCGGGTTTATAAGCGGTGGAGGAGGAATTAGAAATCTCGGCATTTATGTTAATATTACAGGGCATACCCGCGTAGGCGGACTTGTCGGAGAGATTAGTGGAACTCGTATTACTGAAATTATCAACTGTTATGCAGTAGGAGAAGTGAGGGGAATAGATGCGGTGGAGGGTGATCGTATATTTCTGAGTGATAGGGTAGGCGGATTGGTAGGGCTCAACAGGTTATTGAATATTAACGGCGGCAGAATTGAAAATAGCCGTACTTCGGTAAATGTAACAGGTAACGCAACCGTAGGCGGATTAGTGGGAGAGAGTTATGGTATAATTACCAATAGTCACGCCACAGGAAATGTAAGCGGAACAGGGAGTAGTATCGGTGGATTGGTGGGGGTGGCAAGAGCGCTTATTACCAATAGTTATGCCACAGGAAGAGTAAGCGGAAGAGGTAGCGTTGGCGGATTGGTGGGAGTTGTGAGGGGGGTGGTTAATACTACTGCTGTTTCTAATAGTTATGCTACAGGAAATGTAAGCGGAACAGGGAATAGTATCGGCGGATTGATAGGGGTCAACAGTGGCAATATTGAAAATAGTTATGCTATAGGAAATGTAGTTGGAGTAAGTAGTGTCGGCGGACTGGCAGGAGAATCTAACGCAAATATTACTAATAGCTATGCAACAGGGAGCGTAAACGGAACAGGGGTTAATATCGGTGGATTGGTTGGGACTCTGAGAGAGGGATTTGCTATTACAATTGAAAACAGTTATGCTTTGGGCGGCGCAAACAGATTTGTTGGTTCTCATCCAGACTTTACAAGCGCAAATTCAGGAAATAGAAGCATTACACAAATGAGGCAACAAAGCACTTTTATGAATTGGGATTTTGCTGATACTTGGAATATAATCGGCGCAATAAACAACGGCTATCCCCATTTGCGAGCGCTTGCAGACAGTTATTGCAATCACACAGGCAGTTGGAGCGCTTGGACTATAACTGCGGCAACTTGCACCGAGGCGGAAATGAGAACCAGAACAAGAACTTGCAGTATTTGCGGCGCCCTAAACACGGATGTTGAAGAAATCACAGATGCCTTGGGACACTTGCTTGCTTGGGCAACAACAACAGAAGCAACTTGCACGGAAGCAGGCGAAGAAATCGGGACTTGCGACAGAGCAGGTTGTTCCCACAGCGAAATTAAATCAATAGCAGTATTGGGGCATTTATGGGACGATTGGGAAGAAACAACACCTGCAACTTGTGAAAGAAAAGGGGAAGAAGAAAGGTTTTGCACAAGACGAAATTGCAATCACTCCGAAAGCAATGAAATAGCGGCATTAGGACACGATTGGAGCAACTGGAGCGTCTGGGACACAACATCGGTTGCAACCTGCACGGAAGAGGGAAGCAGAGAGCGTGCAAGAATTTGCGGCAACTGCAACAAACCAGACACGGAAATCCTGCCAATTGCAGAATTAGGTCATTTCTGGGGAACTTGGAGCGTTTGGGACACCATTACGACAGCAACTTGTGATATAGCAGGCAACAGAGAAAGAACAAGACCTTGCCTCGATTGCACCGAAACAGACAGCGAAATACGAGAAATCCCACAATTAACGGAATTAGACGGCTGTGCTCCGTCCTCAATTCGCAATAAACAAAACACAGACACCCGATACGGCATATTCCTCGAAAACGCAATTGTCTCGAATTTTGCAAGAATTTCAGTAATCACCCCCGAACAAGCAACGGTGAATTTGGCGATTTTCGACAATTTGGGCAATGTTGTATTTTCGGTGAACGATGTAAGGGCGGGTTGGGAGACAGGGTCTCCACTTCGTATCAAACCCGCCCCTACGGCAGATGGTGCAATTATTTGGAATTTGCAGAATTTCAACGGTCGCCTCGTTGCCAACGGCGCATACCTAATCATCGCCGAAGCAACAACTGTTAGCGGAAGACGGTATTTATATTCCGCAAGGATTGGCGTAAACAGATAAGATTTTTTTTGGTCGTTTTTGTAGAGCCAAGGCAATGCCTTGGCTCATTTCTTTTCATTTTCCCGCAAAAAATTCCCCCAAACATAAACAAACAACTGAAATATCTCTCTTTTTCATTAAATTTCCCGCATTGGCTCAAAACAAATATTATATTATCGGTGCGAAAAATACTAAAATGCGGAGATTACACCTCTGCATACTCGCTGATATTTATAAAGGATACATATTTCTTTTGAGTCTTGTACTGTGAAAAAAATGACGGAATTTAGGAGGAAAGATGAAGATTCTTAAAATATATATGTTGTTGTCGGCAATATTTTTGTCGATAATTCTGTCAGCTTGTAAAGACCGCAGTTTAGAACAATCAAGCGACTTAAACGTGTTTTCTTCGTATCGCGATATTCCCGGAATAACCGAAGATGAGATACTGGCGATAACTGCGCTTCGCGAACAATATTCGTATTTTATTTACGGTATGCCTCTTAGCATAGAAATGTATAAAAATCATAACGGCGAAATCAGCGGTTTTTCGGTTTTTATTACCGATTGGCTTACGGAACTTTTCGGAATTCCGTTTAAACCCGCGCTGTTTGACCGTTTTGATTTGTATGAGAGGCTAAGTAGGGGAGAAGTGTCTTTTACGGGAGAATTGACGTCCACGCCCGAACGTCAGAAGAGATTTTCTATGACGGATTTTATCGCTTTACGAAATCTGATGATTTTTCGTCTTTACGGCGGCAGACCGCTTGAAGAAATAGCAAAAGAGCGCCCTGTGCGCACAGGTTTTATAGAAGGCGCGGCGACAATAAAAACCGCAACCGGCGAAATGGCAAAGGGCAGTTTTGAAATTGTTGAATTAAGCGAGTTTTATGATGTGTACGACGCTTTGAGAAGCGGGAAAATAGACGCCTTTTATTACAGTATGCCTGCGGAAATTAACTTTATTCAGCATCCCGATATAGTTTCGGAGCGGTTTTTTCCTTTGCGATTTATGCCTGTTTCCATTGCAACGCAGGATACAAATCTGAAAGCTGTTATTTCGGTTATCGACAGGGCTCTTCAGAACGTCGATATGCGCCGAAATATAAACGAATGGCACAGACAGGCGCAATTCGAGTATGGAAAATTCAAGTTTCGTTCTCAGTTGAGCGAGGAAGAACGCCGATTTATAGCCGATAGTCCGACTGTGTTCATAAACGCGTATTCGAGCCATTATCCCATAAGTTTTTACTGCCGTCGCGAAGATAAATGGAGAGGCATATTTCCTTATATATTTAACGCAATATCCGAGCTTTCGGGGCTTAGATTTGAGTATTTAACGTGTGAAAAAAGTGAAAATGCGCAATGTTTTTCTCAGATTATTTTTGCGAACGAATTGGCAAGCGGTTTTGAATTATTGCCGAGAATGAAAATATCCGACAGATACGCGTTGATTTCAAACGTGGATTTGCCCGACCTCAGAATTTATGATGTTTTGTATCACAGGGTCGGTTTGGCGAGGAACACTTTGTCCGCCGAAACCTTTGAAAAGTGGTTTCCGTTTCACAATAATACGGTTTATTACGATTGTATCGCCAATGCGTTTGACGCTTTAATAAACGGCGACGTGGATTTGGTTATGGCAAAATACGAAAATCTTTGGTATTTATCCAATTATCTCGAACTTCCAAACTTTAACGCAAATATAATTTTTGATTACAACTTAAATATTATAGCGGGAATTGACAAAAACGCCGACGTTTTGCGTTCGATAATCAAAAAAGCGCTCAATAATATTGAAATACAGAACATAAAAGATTATTGGATGAAAAAGAATTACGATTACCGCGGAAAAATTCAGGAGGCGCGACAGCCGTTTATCGTGTTTGTTGCGGTGCTTTTGTTTTTAATCCTCATTCTTGTGGTGGTGTTTCTTGTAAAAAGCCGTCGAATGAGCAGGGAACTTGAAAAGCTCGTCAAAAAGCGGACTGCCGAACTCGACCTCGCGCGCGAAGCCGCCGAAGCCGCAAACAGGACGAAATCCGCGTTTTTGGCAAATATGAGCCACGAAATCCGCACGCCGATGAACGCAATTTTGGGAATTACCGAAATATTGATAGAAAAAGAAGGAATTCCCGCGGAAATCGAAGAAGAAGTCGGGCATATATACAACTCCTGCAATTTGCTTTTGGGCATTATAAACGACATTCTGGACTTTTCCAAAATAGAAGCGAGAAAAATGGATATTATACCCGTAGAATACAGCGTGGCAAGTTTAATAAACGACGCGGTGCAGTTGAATACAATACGCATAGACCACAAACCGATAGAGTTTGAGCTTGATATTCAGGAGAACGTTCCCGCAAAACTCATAGGCGACGAAATTCGCATAAAACAAATTCTGAACAACCTGCTTTCAAACGCGTTTAAATACACCGACTCGGGCAAAATTAAGTTTTCGATAGGATTTGCTTCGGGCAAAAACGACGGCGAAACGGAACTGATTTTCAGCATTAAAGATACGGGGCACGGTATGTCTCACGACCAGTTGGAAAAATTGTTTGAAGAATATATGCGCTTTAACTTGGAAAGAAAAACGGCAATTCAGGGGACGGGTTTGGGCTTGGTAATTACCCGCAGTCTGGTGAACATTATGAACGGCAAAATCGACGTAGAAAGCGAGCTGAACATCGGAACGACGTTTGTTGTTCATCTTCCGCAGATAAAAGTTGGCGACGAGGTTTTGAGCAATGATTTGATTGAAAATCTTAAAAAACACCGCAATAATTATTTGGCGCGCCCCGTAAAGAAAAAAATATTCCGCACTCCAATGCCTTACGGAAGCGTTTTAATCGTGGACGATATGGAGACAAACCGCTATGTCGCCGTCGGTCTTATGAAGCTTTACCGCCTAAAAATCGATACCGCCAAATGCGGACAAACCGCCATAGATAAAATCAAAAGCGGCAGGGTTTACGACGTTGTATTTATGGATCACATGATGCCCGATATGGACGGAATTGAGGCGACAAAACGCATACGAGATTTGGGCTACGACGTCCCCATCGTCGCGCTCACGGCAAACGCTGTCGTGGGGCAGGAAAATATGTTTTTGGAGAACGGTTTCGACGATTTTATTTCAAAGCCTATAGATATGCGCCAGTTAAATTCCGTCCTGAACAGACTGGTGCGCGACAAACAGCCCCAAGAGGTTATAGAAGCCGCCATTAAGCAATACGGCGACCAAAATCAGGACTCGGAAAAAGACGAAACTTCGCAGGAAGAAACCTTGGATATGCAAATTTTCGGATTGGATATACCCAAAGGCTTACAAAGATACGGCGGAGATAAAAAAGCGTACTTAATGCTTTTGCGTTCTTACGCCGCCAATGTTGAAGCTGTTCTGAAAACGGTGGAACTTCTCAGCGAAGAAAAAATTGTCGATTACGAGATAGCTGTTCACGGAATTAAGGGCGCGAGTTTGGATATTTTTGCCGAACAAGTCGGTGCTTTTGCAAAAAAGTTGGAAGAAGAAGCGAAAGCGCGAAATATAAATTTCCTGAACGAAAATAACGCGGAGTTTTTGGAAGCCGTGCGTAAACTTGTCGCGGAAATTAAGCAGGCGTTGGCGGTTTGGGACGCGGAAAATCCAAAGCCAAAAAAAGACAAGCCCGACGGCGAAATTCTGAAAAAGCTCGTTGTCGCCTGTAAAAATTACAATATGAAAGAAGCGGACGCGGCTATTGACGAGATAGAAAAATATCAATACACTTCGGACGACGGGCTTGCGATTTGGTTGCGAAAAAGCGTGGATAGCGTGGATTTTGAAGAAATAGTAGAAAAACTGTCGGCAGAAAATTGACTTAATGGAGGGCGTATCTTATAGAAGGCGTTAAAGAAAAAATCATCGTTGTCGATGATATGAATTATTGCTTGACGAGAATAAAGCAGGACCTCGAAGGATATTTTGAAATTTATCCTGCGCAGTGCGTCAAAACAATGTTTAAATTGCTTAAACATATAACCCCTTCTTTGATAATATTAGATGTAAATATGCCTGAATTTGACGGCTACGAGGCAATTCAAATACTGAAATCGTCCGCGGATTATTCGCATATTCCCGTAATTTTTCTTACAAGCGAAAAAGAAGCCGAGAGCGAAATTAAAGGATTAAATCTTGGGGCTGTGGACTATATATTAAAACCCTTTAATCCTCCCGAGTTAATTCAGGCGATAAGAAAACAGTTGCCTTTCGCCGGGTATGTCGAGCCCGTTTCGGTAAAAAAACAACGAGTAAAAATTATAGTTTTAGACGATATGACCTATACTTTGGTCTCCATAAAAAGCGCCTTGGGAGAGCAATACGACATTTTTCCGGTGGCGACCGTCGATAAATTATTCAAAGTTTTGGGAAACGTTAAGCCCGATTTGATATTATTGGATATAAATATGCCTGAAATGAACGGCTACGAAATCTGCCAAAAATTGAAGTCCGAAAAAAATTACGCCGACATCCCTATTGTTTTTTTGACTTCTCAGAACGACAAAGAGAGCGTGCTGAAAGGAATTTCTATGGGTGCGGCGGCATACGTAGCCAAGCCGATTTCCTATCCTGTGTTAGTCAGCCACATTGAACGAATTATCGGTAAACGGGGCAGGTAGGAAATATGGAAAATATTAGAGAAAAAATTATAGTTGTGGATGATATGAGTTATTTTTTATCGGGGATAAAATACGAACTCGAGAAATACTACGAGGTTTTTCCTGCGACGAGCGTTGAAAAAATGTTTCAAATTCTTAAAAATATTACTCCCGATATGATATTGCTTGACGTAAATATGCCGGGTGTTAGCGGCTACGAGGCAATTAAAATATTAAAAGCCGACGCTGATTACGCCGATATTCCCGTCATTTTTTTGACGTCCCAAAACGATAAAGCGAGCGAAAACAAAGGTTTGTCTCTTGGCGCGGCGGCTTATGTATCTAAGCCTTTCACTCCTTCTTTACTGCTTAAAACCATAAAAGACCAATTAGAGGCTCCCCGTCCGAGCAAAGACGACTTTGTGTTTGATTTTGGCGAGGCTGAAGCGCAAGAAGAAATTTTCCACATTAAAAGATTGCAAAAAAAGATACTGTGCGTTGACGATATGGTTTTCACATTAATGTCGGTAAAAAAGATTTTGGGCGAGCGCTACGACGTCTTTACCGCGCAATCAGTCAGCAAAATGTTTCAAATCCTCGAAAACGTCAGACCCGACGTAGTGCTTTTGGACATAAATATGCCGGGAATGAACGGCTACGATATCTTTGAAAAATTAAAAGCCGACGCCAATTATTCCAAAATCCCGATTGTTTTCATTACCGCGCTTACCGACAGAGAAAGCGTGATGAAAGGAGTCGCTATGGGCGCGGCAGGTTATATCTCCAAACCCATCGATTATTCCCTGCTGATAGAGCGAATAGAGCAAGTAATGAGCAAGTCAACAGGCGGGAGTTGAGGGTGTTTTGGGATTGTTGAGCAATTTTTTCACAAGGACATTATAAAATTACTGCCCCCCCAAAATAATTCCGTACCCAGCCGAAACAATATAGTATTTTACCGTAAAAATATAAATATTCATAAACAAAAAAACAAAGAATGGGCAAAAAAATGCAAACAACCGAGCAATCCGCTGAACAGCCAAAGAAGCCGAAAAAACCACGCAACAAATGGACTTATATTTTCGTTCAAGTTATGGAATATCTTCTTCGAAATCATAATGTTCAAATAATTCCTGAATTTGAATTGTATAAAGCCCCTATGAGAATTGACATTGTGATAATTAAACTTTTAGAAAAAGTTGTTATCAAAAACACTGTAATGAAATTTTTTCGCGCATACAATATTATTGAATTTAAGGGACCGACGGATAATTTGAATATTCAGGCGTTTGATAGAGTATTGAGTTATTTTCATTCTTACATATCGCAAAATTCTTTAAATATCAATGACATTGCGATAACATTAGTCTCAATCAAAAAACCTGAAAATTTACTTGAAATACTAAAAATCGACAGAGGATATAAAATAAGTTCGGCAAAAGCAAGCGGCATATATTATATTAAGGCTGTAGCAAGTCCCGCAATGCAATTGGTTGTAAATTCCGAATTATCGGCGAGAGATGTCGATTGGATAAAAGCAATAAGAAATGATTGGACGGTGGAAGACGGGGTTGAACTTGTGAAAAAATTTGAAAGTACGGGCGAAGACAAAATATTAAGAGAAGTATTGTATTCGTTGTGTATAGCAAACAATGACATATTGGAGGAGGTAGAAAAAATGACGGCAGATGAAAGAAAAACAATGAAATTCCTAAGCGATTGGTCGAAAAAATCAGGTATGGCGCAAAAATGGAAACAAGAAGGAGTGAAACAAGGCGAGCAACGAGCAACCCAACAAATTATTACTTTCCTCAGCCAAGGACACTCCCTCGAAGAAGCCAAAAAGAAATTCGCTTTCGCGTAAGAAAATCTACGCGGAAGCGTAAAAAATATTTAGTAAAAAACTAACTAACAATGGGCAAAAAAAATGAGGAAAACAACACAAACCCCCTCTAAACACTTGACAAATACGTTGCGCAAAACGTATTTTATGTCTATATTTAAGAGAAAAAGCGAAATCTCGGAAAACGGAAAATCTTCTCTTCTCTTCTCTTCTCTTCTCTTCTCTTCTCTTCTCTTCTCTTGAAGTAATTGTATCTATAAATAGATTTTTCAAGCGGCTCAATTTTTTTGTGCCGTTATTTGTCGCATTGTCTTTGGAAAAACGAAAAAACTAATAAATAAAAGGTGATCAAAATGAAACGAAATTTGTTTTTAGCGGTGATGTTTGCCGTGAGTGTGGTGTGGGCGCAGGCGATTGATTGGAACGCCGACGAAATTACAATAAGAACTGCTACCGAATTGCGAGGATTAGCCAATAGGGTAAACAGCGGTATAAGAAACGGTTTTGAGGGCGTGATTTTTACTCTTGCCAATGACATTAACCTTGAAGGAGATGAATTTAATCAATGGATACCGATTGGGAATGAAGAAAACCGATTTCGTGGAATATTTGACGGCAACGGTTTTGCTGTCAGTGGAGTTTTTATCAACAGACCGGAGCAATCTATTCAAGGATTTTTTGGAATTAATCACGGAACGATTAAAAATCTTATTGTTTTAGATGTTGATATTACAGGATATGAAGATATCGGCGGACTAACAGGACAAAATAACGGTACAATTGAAAATTCTATAACTAGCGGAAAAGTTAAAGGAGCAAGTCATTTTGTTGGTGGATTGTCGGGAAACAACTGGGGAATAATCAGGAATAGTAGTTCCGGCGTAGATGTAAGCGCACCAAATGCAAAATTGGTAGGCGGACTGTCCGGACACAACGCAAATACAATAGAAAATTCTTACGCCACAGGAAATGTTGAAGGCTACGTCGATGTCGGCGGATTAGTGGGAGCCAATGTAATAGAATCATCTATTATTCGAAATTCTTACGCCACAGGAAGCGTTCAGGGAAATGAATGTGCTGGTGGATTGGTGGGAGTTAACAGAGGTAGGATAGACAATTCTTATGCTACCGGAGATGTATCGGGAAGCAGATTTGTTGGCGGATTGGTAGGTTTTGACGGTAGGACAATTAGAAATTGCTATGCATTGACAGGAACTGCCGCTGATTTTATAGGAAATAGAGCCACTACAACAAATTCAGGTTTCAAAACAACCGAAGAACTCAAAGAACAATCCACATTCACCGACTGGTGCTTCAGCACCATCTGGAGCATCGACGAAAACACAAACAATGGCTTTCCTCATATATTTTTGCGAACGCTTCTTTCTTTGAACTCAATAGAGCCAATTGGTGCTCGCAATCACACAGGAAACCCGATAACTCCGACGATTGAATTCAGAGGCGGAGCAATTTTGACAGAAAATGTGGACTATACAGTTGAATACGAAAACAACACAGATGTCGGAACTGCAACCGCAACTGTAATCGGCATTGGGAATTATTTAGGCACGGTAATATTAAATTTTGAAATTATTCAAGCAAACGTTGAAATAGTGCGAGTTATGTGGGGAGAAAAAAGACTGTTTACTTACAACGGAGAGCCACAGAGACCTACAGCAACTGTTCCGAACGGTTTTGAAATAGAGTTTTTAGGAGAATGGATAAACGAGGGAGACCATACAGCAACTATTCGCTTAACCGTTGCTCCTCATAGTAGTTTTCAATTAGATTTACCCTCTATGCCTTTTCAGATACACCCAAAACCATTGACAGTAGTCTGGACACAAGTCGAAGACGACGATTTTGTTTTTAACAGAATAAGCCGAGAAAAACTCTTTCACGCAAGCGCAAAAGATACAATTCTTGGTATTGAGATTGATATTGAACTTTCCTCCTATTTAGACAGAAATTTCAACGGAATTAACGCTGGACGACACTATCTTGTGGCGAATATAACAGACGAAAGAGTTCTCGAAAGAAATTATGTCTTGCAAGAACGCAGGCACGGCTTTGATATTCTGCACCGTCCGATTAACATTTTACTTGAAGCCGACCAAGCCATAGGCGTAAATTTGATATTAACAGGCACAGAAAAAGACACAATCGTAGTCGATACGCCTTTATTTGCCGACTCAAACGCACTTAAAGACATCATTTGGACTTTGGTTGATTTAGACAATTTTGTCGGCGACGACGACGAAAGCGTTTTCACAGGAACACCTACGATAACATTTGAAGAAATCGAAGAAACAAACCCGTCTCCCTCACTTCGTTCTTCGGACGACCTTGTAAGATACAGATTATATTTGCTGAGAATAGAAACCGAGGGAATGCTTGCAGAAAACTACCAAATCGGAGCAACAGAGTTTTTTATAAGAACGGATGAGTTTCTTCCAAGCTTTATTCGCCAAAATACCTCGCGGGATAACAGATACGGAATTATTCTTGAGAACGCAGTGGTGTCCGATTTTGCGAGGATTTCGGTAATCACCCCCGAACAAGCAACGGTTAATGTCGCAATTTTTGATAATTTGGGCAATGTTGTGTTTTCGGCGGACGATGTAAGGGCGGGTTTCAAATCCGCCCCTACGGCAGACGGTGCAATCGTCTGGAATTTGCAAAATTTCAACGGTCGTTTCGTCGCCAATGGCACATATCTGATTATCGCCGAAGCAACAACCATCAGCGGGCGAAGATATTTATATTCCGCTCGAATTGGTATAAACAGATAACATAAACGGTAAGGGCGTATTGCAATACGCCCTTATTTTCTGACTTCCTTCGTGCATTTTTTCACAAAGAAATTAAAAAAATCATTGTTTTTCAAAAAAATGACCACATTGGTTATGCGCTATTGTATTTTTATCGTTTATACTGTAAATAATTCGCAAAAATGCTTGCGAGATAACTTATTTTTTGGAGGGCTGATGGAAGGAAAAGTTTCACAACTAGCGGAGAGATTGCTTAAGGAAGGCGTTGAGCAGGGAGAATTGAAAAAAGAAGAAATTATATCGCAGGCAAAAGCGCAAGCCGAGCAAATTATGGCAACAGCGCAACAACAAGCCGAAAAAATAATTTCTGATGCAAACCAAAAAGCGGAAGAAGCAAAAAGAAGCGCGGACTCCGAAATCAAGTTATCAGGGCAACAGGCGCTCAGTGCGCTTAAAAGCAAAATTACGGATATGATTTTGGCAAAAACGGTTGACGGTGCAATAACCGACTCTCTTTCCAAAAACACACCCGAATACATTAAGGCAGTTTTGTCGAATTGGAAAGGCGGCGACGCTTCAATCGAAATTTTGCTTTCACCTGACCAAAAAACCAAACTCGAAAAGGATATTGACGCGGCTGTAAAAACTGTGGCTAAAGCAGGAATTACCATTGCCGCTTCAAAAGCCGTTAAAGTCGGTTTCCAAATCGGCGAAGCAAACGGAACTTACAAGGTATCATTTACGGACGGCGATTTTGCAGAATACTTTAAAGAATATTTGCGCCCGAAAGTTAAATCAATCCTTTTCGGAGAGTAATGCCGATGGGTCGTAAATATTATTATCTTGTAAGCGGACTTCCTAACCTTGTAGATAGTGTTAAGAATTTTGACTACTTAAAGATACGGGAACAAATTGTCGAACTTTTGGCAAAAGATGACGCAGAATTACTGAAATTGCTTCTTTTGCAGTTCGATAATGAAAATGTCATCAATTTTCTCGATAAAAAGTCGGATTTCGATACTCGCGCTTGGATGTCTAAGACGGAGATGGAGGAAGCATTGAGCGACCCCATACTTCTTCCGAAATATATGCAGACGTTTTTGCAAGACCGAAAAGACGGCAAGGACAGTGTTGCGGGACTTGGAAGTTTCGAGCAGTTGTCTTATCTGTATTATACGGAAATTGCCGAGAAAAACAAATGGTTTGCCGATTGGGCGAACTTTTGCGTTGATGTTCAAAACGTAGTTGCGGCGCTGAACGCGAGAGAACTGGGACTTCCCGTAGAAAAAAGCGTAATTCCTTTTAACGATAATGCGGAAAAAATCGCAAAAAGCAGAGCGGCGGACTTCGGTTTGAGCGGTGTTTTGCCTTGGTTGGAGCAGATTACGGGGAATGTTCACCCGATTGCTACCGAACTTGCGATAGACGATATTTATCACAACAAAATAGATGAACTTTCTATGAATAAGGAATTTGAAATCGAAAGCGTGTTGGGGTTTATGGTGAGAGCATACATTGTTGACAGATGGATGCGTTTGGATACAAAAGACGGAATGGCACGGGCGCAAAAGTTGTTGGAAGACCTTAAAGCGTCTTTGCCAAAATAAAAGAAAACACAAACTGACGGAGGAAATATATAAATGAGTACGAAAGGAAAAGTTGTCGGCATTGTCTCGAACTTGGTAACATTGCAAGTTGACGGTCCTGTCGGGCAGAACGAAATCTGTTTTATCGACCTTAACGGTACCAAACTTATGGCGGAAGTCATTAAAGTTATGGGCGACAAAGTGGCGGTTCAGGTATTTGAAAGCACAAGAGGGCTTAAAGTAGGATGTGTCGCGGAATTTGCGGGAAGAATGTTGGAAGTAACGCTTGGACCCGGTATGCTTTCCAAAACTTACGACGGTCTTCAAAACGACTTGCATAAGATGGACAGCGTTTTCCTCCAAAGAGGAGAATATACGCACCCGCTTAATCCCGGTCAGAAATGGGATTTTGTTCCGACTGCAAAAATCGGCGATGAAGTCGAAGCGGCGGCGTGGCTTGGCGAGGTTAAAGAAAACTGGCTTAATCATAAAGTTATGGCGCCGTTTGACCTTAAAGGTACGGCAAAAGTAAAAAGCATAGTTAATGCGGGCGCATACACAAGCGATACCGAAATTGCAGTTTTGACAGACGAAAAAGGAAACGATATTTCTGTTAGTATGGAAATGAAATGGGCGGTGAAACGCGAAGTTTCGGCATACAAACACAAGCCCCGTCCGTTTAAATTATTCGAAACGGGCGTGCGCACAATAGATACTCTTAACCCGCTTGCAGAGGGCGGCACAGGATTTATGCCCGGACCGTTCGGCGCGGGAAAAACCGTTATGCAACACTCGCTTTCAAAACACGCGGACGCAGATATTATTGTAATGGTTGCCTGCGGAGAAAGAGCGAACGAAGTTGTGGAAGTTTTCACCGAGTTCCCCGAACTTGAAGACCCCAGAACAGGTCGCAAACTTATGGAAAGAACAGTGATTATCGCAAACACGTCGAATATGCCCGTTGCGGCTCGTGAAGCTTCTGTTTACACAGGAATGACCATTGCAGAATACTTCCGTTCGATGGGACTGAAAGTGCTTCTTCTTGCGGACTCAACTTCGCGTTGGGCGCAGGCTCTCCGTGAAATGTCAAACCGCTTGGAAGAACTTCCGGGGCAAGACGCTTTCCCGATGGACTTGTCGGCGATTATCGCGCAATTCTACGCACGAAACGGCTTTGTCGAACTCAATAACGGCAAGACGGGCTCAATCACTTTCTTGGGAGCGGTATCACCTGCGGGCGGAAACCTTAAAGAGCCGGTGACGGAATCGACCAAAAAAGCGGCTCGTTGTTTCTACGCTCTTGAACAAGCGCGCGCGGACTCAAAACGCTATCCTGCGGTTGACCCGATTGAAAGTTATTCAAAATATATAGAATATCCCGAACTTATTGCCTATCTCGAAGAACACGTACAAAAGGGTTGGGCGCAAGGCGTGCAAACGCTCAAAGACGTACTTTTGAGAGGAAAAGAAGCGAAAGACCAAATCAACATTTTGGGCGACGACGGCGTTCCGCTTGAATATCACACCACTTACAACAAAGCGGAAGTCGTGGATTTCGGAATTTTGCAACAAAACTCATTTGATGATACCGACGGAACTACACCTATGGTGCGTCAAAAACACTTGGCAAACACAATTTTGGAAATTTGCCAGAGCAGTTATAACTTTGAGGATTTTGATGATGTGGGTAAGTTCTTCAAACGTGTAAGAGCTTTGATAAACGATATGAAATACACGAAATTTGAAAGTCAGGAATTTTTCACAGCCGAAAAGGATTTGAAAGATTTTGTAGCGACCAAGAAAATCGTAGCAGACGAAAAAGTTTCAGCGTAAGGAGAATGAAAATGAGTGCATTTAAGAAAATTTACACAAAAATAGAGAACATTACCAAGGCGACAATCACGGTAAAAGCCGACGACGTTACAAACGAAGAAATGGCGTATGTAAACGGTCGTCCCGCGCAGGTGGTTAAAATTAAAGGGAACGAAGTAACGCTTCAGGTTTTCCCCGGAACACAAGGTATTTACACCAACGCCGAAGTAAAATTTACGGGCAAAGCGCCGACAATCAAGCTTTCGGACGATCTTCGCGGCAGATTTTTTAACGCTTACGGCGAGGCAATCGACGGCGGCGCCGCTGTTGACGGCAAAGAAGTCGAAATCGGCGGACCGTCGGTAAACCCCGTGCGCAGAAAACAGCCCAGCGAATTTATTCCGACGGGTATTGCGGGTATCGACCTTAACAACACGCTTGTTACAGGGCAGAAAATCCCGTTTTTCGCCGACCCCGACCAACCGTATAATATGGTTATGGCGGACGTTGCGCTTAAAGCGAAAGCGGATATGATTATCTTGGGCGGTATGGGACTTTCTAACGACGACTATTTGTATTACAAACAAACGTTCGATAACGCGGGCGCTTTAGACAGAATTACCTGTTTCATAAACACAACCGAAGACGCGCCTGTTGAACGTCTCCTTATTCCCGATATGGCGCTTACGACCGCGGAGTATTTCGCTACCGAAAAAAATATGAAAGTGCTTGTACTTCTTACGGATATGACGCTTTATGCCGACGCGCTTGCGATTGTATCGAACCGTATGGACCAAATTCCGTCAAAAGACAGTATGCCGGGCTCGCTTTATTCCGATTTGGCGAAAATTTACGAAAAAGCGGTGCAGTTTCCCGAGGGCGGATCCATCACGATTATCGCGGTGACAACGCTTTCGGGCGGCGATATTACGCACGCTATTCCCGACAACACGGGTTATATTACCGAAGGACAGCTTTACTTGCGCCGCGACACCGACATCGGTAAGGTTATTATTGACCCGTTCCGTTCGCTCTCGCGTCTTAAACAGTTGGTTATCGGAAAAGTGACCCGCGACGACCACCCCGAAGTTATGAACACTTGCGTTCGACTTTTCGCCGACGCGGCAAATGCCAAAACCAAGCAGGAAAACGGCTTTGACCTCACGGATTACGACGAAAGAAGTATTGCGTACGCGCGCGATTATTCGAGAGAACTTTTGGCAATCGACGTTGATATTGACGCAGAAAAAATGTTGGATACGGGTTGGGATATTCTCGGAAAATACTTTACCCGCGACGAAGTGGCGATGAAAAAAGTCCTTATGGATAAATATTGGAGAGGCAAATAACCTAGGCAGAAGAGGTGAATTGTGGCATTAAAATTTCAATTCAATAAAACCGCTCTTGCCCAACTCAAAAAGGAGTTGAAGGTAAGAGAAAGGGCTTTGCCGACACTGAAAGCAAAGGAAACCGCGCTTCGTTTGGAAGTTAAAAAGGCGAAGGAGCAATTAGCCGCCGCGCAGAAACTTTTCAGCGAAAGCCAAGAGGCAATGAACAAGATTGCTAAGCTTTGGGACGAGTTTCCCAATGGCATATTGCAGGTTGAAAGAGTGGTAAGGTCATTCAAAAAAATCGCAGGAGTGCGAATTCCGTATGTAGAAAAGGTGGATTTTGCTTTGACGCTTGATTCTTTTTTCGGCAGAGTGGCTTGGGTTGCGGTTGGTATCGGACAGTTAAAAGAGTCCGCAAAACTATCAATCGAGATAGATATTGCCAAAGAGCGGCTTGCAATTCTTGAATACGCGCGAAAAAAGACGACCCAAAAGGTTAATCTTTACGAAAAAGTGCAAATACCCGAATATAAAGCGGGAATTCTGAAAATCAAGCGCTTTATGGAAGATGAAGAAAACCTTGAAAAGGCGGCGCAGAAAATTCTTAAAGACAAATTGAACCGACAAGAACAGGAGGCGGCGTAAATGTTAACTAAAATGAATAGGCTTTCCGTTTTGTTGTATCACGGCGAAAGAGAGAAGTTTTTGCAGAAACTGCGCGATGTCGGCGTTGTTCACGTTGAATGCGGCGACAAAGAATTGGACGCGCATTCGGCGGAGATAAATGCAAGTATCGGGGAAATCAAGAAGGTGATTTCGGATATAAAAACTTCGCACAAAGATTTGCCGCAGTCTTCAAACAGCCTCGAAAACGTTGGCGATGCGGTGAAAAAATATATAGTAAATATGGCAAGAGTGGACTCAATAAGCAACGAAATTTCGTCTATAGCAAAAGAAAGAAAGCGCTTTGACCCTTGGGGGGACGTAAATCCCGAGACGCTTGAGACGCTTGAGGATAGAGGAATTCACATTTCGCTTTTTGAATTGTCTGCAAACGACAAACACCTGCTTAAAGACATAGATTACGAGACTGTGAAGGAAACGGCAAATAATTTGTGGATTGCGGCAATCGGTGAAAACAAAGAAGTTGTAATTGAGGGCAGAGAGTCTGTCCGTCTTCCCGATATGATTTTTGCGCAGCTGGATGAACAGGAGAAAAAACTGTATTCCAAAAGAGAAACAATAGCAAACGAGCAAAAGGAAATCGCCTCGAAAATGAAAGCGATAGAGCAGTATATGACAGGACTTCAGGACGAATTAAACTACGAAATCGCGTCGAATTCGATGGTGGCGACGGCAAAAGAGAAGCTTCTTTCTGTGGTCGGATGGATACCGAAAGAGAAGCAGACGCAAGTTCAAACGGCGCTTGACGAGTTTTCGTGCTGGTATGAATTTGAAGAGCCGACGGTTGAAGACGACGTGCCCGTGCAATTTCAAAATAACGCTTTTGCCGAAAAATACGAAATTATAACGCGCCTTTTTGCGCTTCCGAAGTACAAAGAAATTGACCCGACGCCGTTTTTTGCGCCGTTCTATATGCTTTTCTTCGGATTTTGCTTGGGCGACGTCGGCTACGGCGCGCTGATTTTGATTGCGACGATTATTGCCTACACTAAAGTAGCCGCTCAGTTAAAACCGATTGTAATTCTCGGAATGATGCTTGGATTTTCGACTATGATAGGCGGTTTTTTGCTCAACGGCTTCTTCGGAATGCCAATATTTAATGACGCGAGCACGAATTTAATCACAGGCGAAGGATTAGGCATATTAGGCGGTAGCGGTATTGGTGCGCTTTCACTGCTGAAAATAGCGACGGTTCATACGTCCGAAGTTTTGGCAAACGGCGAATTTGCCACTAAAACCTTAATGCCGATGATACCGTTTTCAATTTTCTTGGGCGTGTTCCAAATTTTGTTTGCTATGATGATAAGAGCGGTAAATAGAATGCAACAGAACGATTGGAATTTCCAATATGCGCTTTTACCTGTGGGAACGATGTTCTTGACGGTTGCGGCGGCGCTTGCGGTAACAAAGGTAAACTTCTTGGATATGGGTTCGCTTTTTGAGGTCTTCTTCGGAATTACTGCAATGCAAATGGAAGAACTTATAACGGCGCCGATGATGTTAATTCCGATGGGGATTGGCTTGGCGCTTATGTTTTTGTTCAACAATCCGCAAAAGCACGTCGGCATTCGCTTGCCTCTCGGACTTTGGGAACTCTATCAGTTTGCTACGGGGCTTATGGGCGACGGACTTTCGTATATTCGATTGTTTGCGCTCGGACTTGCGGGCGGACTTTTGGGAGCGTCGTTTAATCAGATTGCGTTTATGGTAACCGGAGGCGAACTTGCTACACCGCTTATACTTGTCACAATCTTGATTTTGATTGTAGGGCATTTGTTAAACTTCGGACTTGCGGCGCTCGGCTCGTTTGTTCACCCGCTTCGTTTGACTTTCGTTGAGTTTTATAAACACATAGAATTCCAAGGTGGCGCGAGAGAATACAAACCTTTTGCAAAAGCGACAGTAGAATAGAATGGCGTAGGGGCGTATTGCATACGCCCAAAATAACCGACGACAAAAATCGGGCGTATGCAATACGCCCCTACAGGGCAGGTTTTAAACCTGCCCTTACTTTTTTTAATGAAATACCAAAAAATCAAAGAAAAATAACATTATCGTCCTTGCGAAAACGTATATTCCCCATTAAATACCCCATCAAAAGGATAAAATGAAACAGTTTTCAGAACTCGGTCTGTCCGACAGGACGTTAAAAGCAATTACCCAAAAGGGCTTTGAAGAGCCTACTCAAATTCAGGAATTGACAATACCCGCAATGCTTTCGGGAAAAGAAGATATTGTCGCGCAGGCACAAACAGGAACAGGGAAAACGGCGGCGTTCGGTTTGCCGCTCGTAGAACTTATAGACCCGTCAAAAAAAGGCGTTAAGGCGTTAATTATTGCCCCGACGCGCGAATTGGTCGTTCAAATTTGCGAGGAATTAAACTCGCTTAAAGGCGAAAATCCGCTTAAAATTGTTCCGATTTACGGCGGACAATCTTATGACAGACAAATTTCTCAGCTCAAAAGCGGCATAGACATAGTAGTCGGTACACCGGGGCGGGTTTTAGACCACATCGAGAGAGAAACGCTTGATTTGTCGAAAATTACGGCGCTTGTTATGGACGAAGCGGACGAAATGCTTAATATGGGCTTTATCGACGACATAGAAAAAATAATTTCGGTGTCAAACCCGAAAAAAAGAATGCTTTTGTTTTCGGCGACAATGCCAAAGCGTATTCGCGATTTGGCGGATACCTATCTTAAAGAGCCTATAACGCTCAAAACGCAAACGCAATTAACCACGAATTTGACCGACCAGATTTATTTTGAGGTTTTTGAGCGCGACAGATTTGAGGCGCTTTGCAGAATAATTGATATGGCGGACGATTTTTACGCGATAGTTTTCTGCCGCACCAAAGTTGAAGCGGACGAAATCGCCGCGCGTTTGGCTGACCGCGGATATTCGGCGGACGCGCTTCACGGCGACATTACACAGTTTTTGCGCGAAAGAATTTTGACCAAATTCCGCAAAAAAGTAATAAACGTCCTTATTGCAACCGACGTTGCGGCAAGGGGAATTGACATTACCGATTTGACTCACGTGATAAATTACTCGCTTCCGCAAAATCCCGAAGCATACGTCCACAGAATTGGAAGAACGGGGCGCGCTGGGCACAAAGGCACGGCGATTACTTTTGTTACTCCGAGTGAATTCCGCAAATTAGGCTTCTTGAAGCAAATAACAAAAGCAGACATAAAAAAGAAAGAAGTGCCGACCGTTTCCGAAATTATGGCGGAGCAAAAACGCAAAATTTCAGAAGAAATAAAGGAGCTGTTTGGCGATGAAGATACGCAGAATTTTGACGAATGGGCAAAAGAACTGCTTTTGCATTACAGTCCTGAAAAATTGGTTTCCGCTCTTATTTCAGCGGCTTACGGCGAAAAATTTGATGAAGAAAATTATCACGAAATAACGCCCGTAAAGCCGAAAAAAGAAAAAGAGCGCGGCGAAAGAGAATTGATACAAGGACGTCGCCGCCGAAAAGAATTTGAAGATCACGGATACGGAAAATCGGCTGGTAAAAACAACTCGTTTACAAAGAACGAAAAAGGCGATCGCGGCGCAAAACCCGCCGCCAAAACCGCAAAATACGATAAACGCGAAAAGTTTGACAAGTTTGACAAATACGACAAACCTGTAAAATCGGGAGCGGGAAAAGGCGTAAAATCCGCCGAGAAAGTAAAAGATTTTGACGATTGGAAAAACAAACGCTTTGATAAAGGCGGAAAGCCGAAAGCAAATAGTAAGCGGTTTCCTGTTTTGTTCAGAACGTAAGAATATAAAATGGGGCGAAAGATTTTTCCGTAGGGGCGTATTGCATACGCCCAAATCGCCGACAGAAATCGGGCGTATGCAATACGCCCCTACAAAACACCTCTCACTCCTCCGCCGAAATATCTCCGTATTCTTTCAGTTTATTCCTTAATGTTCTTACCGAAATATCCATCATCTCCGCCGCTTGGGTTTTGTTGTTGTTGCAATGCTCGAGAGTAGCGTAAATCAACTCTTTTTCGACTTGAGCTACCGTTTTTCCTGCGGTGAGACCTTTTTGTATTTCTACGGGAATTTCTCTTGCTTTGCCGAGACGAAGCGAGCTCTCGCTTAATTCTCCGTTTGCCGTGAGAACGACTGCGCGCTCAATGATGTTTTCGAGTTCGCGAATATTTCCGGGGAAGTCGTATTTTTTCAACGCCTCGGACGCTCCCGCTGATACGCTCGAAACATCAAAGCCGTTTTCTTCGTTGTATTTGCCTATAAAATGGGTTATCAGGTCGGGCAGGTCGTCTTTTCTTTCGCGCAGAGGCGGCAATTCAAAATGAAAAACATTCAGACGATAATACAAATCCTCGCGGAAAGTTCCGTTTTGGACTTCTTTCTGCAAGTCGCGGTTTGTTGTGACTATCAGGCGAATGTCAACCGAAACGGGAGCGTCGCCGCCGATTTTATCGACTTCTCTTTCTTGCAAAACGCGCAATAATTTTGACTGCACGCCAAGCGGCATTTCTCCGATTTCGTCTAAAAGCAGAGTTCCGCCGTTTGCGAGTTCAAATTTTCCCAGACGAGTTTTGAGCGCGCCTGTGAACGCGCCTTTTTCGTGTCCGAAGAGTTCGCTTTCTATTAAACTTTCGGGGAGCGCCGCGCAATTCACCTTAACAAACGGTCCGCCTGCGCGATTGCTCATTGCGTGAATTGACTTTGCAATCATTTCTTTACCCGTTCCCGATTCGCCCGTTACCAAAATTGTCGATTTGCTTGACGCTATTGTTTCTATAGTTTTTTGGATTTCTTTGATTTGCGACGATTTTCCGATATACTGCCATTTGCCTTTAAGCGCGCTTTTCAGCGTGGCGTTTTCGGTTGTCAGGCGGGTGTTTTCTTTAACCAAATCGTTTTTTTCTACGGCGCGTATCAGTATTGCCTCTAAACGGTCGGTGAAAGAGTCGCTGCCTTTTTCTATGAAATAGTAGGCGCCGACGCTCATTGCGTCCACGGCTGTTTTTACGTCGCCGAAAGCGGTCATTACTATAAACGGAATTGCGCAACCTTGTTTTACGAGGTTATCTAATAATTGCAAACCGTCCATAACAGGCATTTTTATGTCGCTGACGATTGCCGAAAACTTTTCCCGCTCAATGATTTCGAGAGCGTTTTGTCCGTTTATAGCCTCAAAGATTTCGTATCGCTCGCTGTATTCCAAAAACTCGACAACCGACCCGCGCATGTGCTTGTCGTCGTCAACAACGAGAATTTTCGGTTTTCCCATATTGTAATATCCTCCTTATTTCTTGTCAGAAAATACATATTGCCGCAACAAAAAAGCGAACGATATTTCTATCGCTCGCTTTTTTGTTGCAAATAATAACAATTTTGCGTTTAACATCTCTGAGCTTATCGAAGAAGCGACAATACCCCTTGAGTAGAAGCGTTTGCCTGAGCCAACATCGACGTTGCAGATTGCGTAAGAATCTGGTTCGTTGTAAATCTTGACGTTTGGTTTGCAAAGTCCACGTCTCTGATTTGGCTTTCCG